>JAFQGN010000305.1 GCA_017398245.1 Clostridia bacterium
CCAGAATGTGTGCCGCCGGGATCATCACGACCCAGCTGAATACGCAGTCGTACACGAACGTGATCATCGTCTTTCCGCCCGAGCGCAGCGTGAAATAGAAGCAGTTGGCAAACGAGAACGCCGGCATCAGACACGCGGCCGTCACCAGGAATTTGCTCGCCAGCGCGCGCACGTCCGCCGAAGTGTTGTACAGCATCGGCAGCGCGCCCGAGCATGCGATCAGGATCGCGCCCATCACAAGGCAGGTCATGGTCGAAAACGCCGTCAGCTTGCGCACATAATCCTTCGCCTTTTCCACGTCGTTTGCGCCCAGTGCCTGCCCAACGAGGATCGCCACCGCGTTGCCCATGGTCATGAACATCACGTTGAACATGTTCGAGATCGTGCTGGAAATGTTCAGCGCCGCGATGACCGCAAGCCCGCGCTGCGAATACTTCTGCACCAGCGTCGTCGAACCCATCGACCACAGCGCCTCGTTCGCCAGCAGCGGCATGCCCTTCACGATCACGTCCTTGGCAAGCCTTCCGGGAATGTAGGGCGAAGCATACGCCCCCTTGATGAACGGGTGCTTTTCATGGTTCCTGTGCGTGTAGATCACCAGAATCGCAAGTCCTGTGTAGCGCGAAACCACCGTGGCGATCGCCGCGCCCTGCACGCCCAGCGCCGGCATGCCGAACTTGCCAAAGATCAGCACGTAGTTCAGGCACAGGTTCACAAAAACTTCCGCGACCGAGGCCTTCATCGGCACCACAGTTTCGCCCGTCTCTCGCAGCGTGCCCGCGTAGCATTGAGAGATCGCAAACGGGATCATGCCCAGATACATGATGTGCAGATACTGCAGGCCGTACTGCAGCGTCGCCGCCGTGTCGCCCGAGGCGTCGTCCGTCAGATACAGCCCGATTAGCTGCGGCGCGGCGGCAAAGAAGATTGCATATGCCGCCGCCAACACGAACAGCGCCGTGTACACCTTGAACCGGAACGTGTATCGCACGCCGTCGGTGTCCTTCGCGCCGAAATACTGCGCCGTGAAGATGCCCGCGCCCGAAAGCCCGCCGAAAATGCACAGGTTGAACACGAACATCAGCTGGTTCGCCACCGAAACGCCGCTCATCTGCTCCGTGCCCATCCGGCCGACCATCACGTTGTCCAGCAGGTTCACGAAGTTCGCCACCGTGTTCTGTATGATGATCGGCAGAACAATCACAAACACCATCTTGTAAAACGCCTTGTCGCCTATGTATCTTTTCCGAAAGCGCTGCAGCATACCCATTCTCCTTTAATAATATAATGTAAGTTTATTTTTCCAACTCTCCGCCGATCACATTGTTGATCCACACGCCCTTTTTCACCAGCACCAGCCCGAACAGCGCCTTGATCGCGTCCGGGATCTGGCACAGCGCGTATACCGGCACGATCGTTAGCTCCGTCAGGTTCACCAGCAGCCATGCCATCGGCACCTGCAGGCTCCACAAAAACAGGCAGTCGAATATGAACGTGATCAGCGTCTTTCCGCCGCAGCGCAGCGTGAAGTACGCGCAGTTCACAATGCCGTTCACCGGCGTCATCACTGCCGTCACAATGATAAAGCACATCGCCAGATGCCGCACGTCCGCCGTGGTGTTATACAGCCGCGGCAGCAGGGGAGAGCAGGCGCCCAGCGCCGTGCCCACCACAATGCACAGACACACCGCGAAAAACAGCATCTTGCGCACAATATCTTTTGCCTTTTCCGCATTGCCCGAACCCAGCGCTTGCCCGGCCAGAATGGCCACCGTGTTGCCCATCGAATGATAGAACATCGCAAACATATTGGAAACCGTTCCGCAAATGTTCATCGCCGCGACGACCATCAGCCCGCGCATGGAATACTGCTGCATCAGTATCGTCGTTCCCAGCGCCCAAAGCTCCTCGTTCACCAGCAGCAGCATGCCCTTTTTGATGATATCCTCCGTCAATTGTTTCGGGATCCGGAATGAGGAATACGCGCCCTGAATGAACGGATGCTTCTTTCCGTGCGTGTGTGTATATGTAAGCAGAATACCAAGCCCCACAAAGCGCGAGACCAGCGTCGCAATCGCCGCGCCGGCCACGCCCATCGCCGGAAGCCCCAGCTTACCGAAGATCAGCACGTAGTTCAGGATCGCGTTCGTGAACACCTCTGCCACCGTCGCTTTCATCGGCAGCGCGGTCTCGCCCGTCTCGCACAGCGTGCTCGCGTACACCTGAGAGATCGCCATCGGCACAATGCTGATCAGTATGATCTTCAGGTATTCCCAGCCGTGCTCCAGCGTCGCCGCCGCATTGCCCGAGGCGTCCTCCGTCAGATACAGCCCGATCAGCGTGCGCCCGAATACCGAGTAGATCGCGATCGCCAGCGTGCATATGATCACCGCGCCGTACATCTTGAACCGGAACGTGTGGCGCACGCCCTCGTGGTCCTGCGCGCCCGCAAACTGCGCCGAGAAGATGCCCGCGCCCGCGTTGCACCCGAACACGCCCGCGTAAAAAATCATCAGGATCTGGTTGACGATCGAAACCCCGCTCATCGGCTCTGTACCGATCGAGCCGACCATGATGTTATCCAGCAGGTTTACAAAGTTCGAAACCGTGTTCTGTACAATGATCGGCATCGCGATGGCGAACACCATTTTGTAAAACGCCCTGTCGCCAATAAATCGCTTGCGGAAAGAACCTGTGATCTGCATAATAATACCCACCTGTTAAGTATGTCTAATTAAAGAATATAGCATAACTGGCGCAGGAAATAAAGATACATAGGGTAAATCTGCTGCAAAATGACACAGGTTTGCAAAGGATAGGGGATTGCAAAAAGCGAAAAGTGGTGGTATACTATGTTCATCCGTTCGACGGAAATCACTTGGAGGTGTAACACCATGCCGTACGTTATCACTGATGAATGCATCGCTTGCGGCGCTTGCGCTGGCGAATGCCCGGTTAATGCTATTTCCGAAGGCGATGGCAAGTTTGTCATCGATGCCGATACCTGCATCTCCTGCGGCGCTTGCGCAGGTGCCTGCCCGGTTGGCGCTCCCCAGGAAGCCTAATTGAAAAGGCGAAAGGCCGTCTGAAAAATCAGGCGGCCTTTTTCTTTTCCATAAATCGCCGTCCGGTCAGATGCAGCCTGCGCTTCATTTGGGTTCTGGCGCTTGCGCAGAAAGGGCCGGCAGTCCGATGCCTGCACATGTGAATTATACACTACCTCTGCTCTCTGCGCTTCTGCCGTACAGCGCTGCCCAAAACGCATTATATACAAGAACGCACCGCAGCCGAGCCCTGTTCGCCTGCGGATCATCGCTCTGTCTGCTTCCTGTAGGCGATGCCGTCCATCTGGCACAAGCATCTCTCGTCCAGAAACTGCGTCACCACCGTCATCCGCGCCGGCGCGCCGTTTTTGAAGTATTCCGGGAACACGTCCCTTCCTTCGGCAAAATCCGCCGCATTCTTTATGTAGAAATTCAGCTGAACCACATCGTCCAGCGTCGCGCCGACCGTCGCCAGCGTCTCTTTCATTTGCTCAAACGCCGCCCTTGTTTGGTGCGCCATTTCCATTTTCTCAAACCCTCCGGCGTGATGCGCCAGAAAAATGAAATCTCCCGCCACCACGCAGGAAGAACACGTCTCGTCCCCGCAGTGCGTGGGCATCTTTTTCAGCATGCGAATCGACCTCCTTTAAATGAATAAACACGCAGTAAAATGCGTATCACATAAAGGATAATAGCACCCAAATGCGTATTTGTCAACAAAAACATGCCCGTTGCGCTTTTGTTCACCTGTGTTGCTTGTCTGGATCGCCCGCAAAACGTATACTGGCCCCGAACTAAGGAGGGATTTCTCATGCTCAGTGAAAATATCAAAGCCCTGCGCCGTGCCCGCGGCCTTTCGCAGGAAGACCTCGCCTCGCGCCTGCACGTCGTGCGTCAGACCGTATCCAAATGGGAAAAGGGCCTCTCCGTGCCGGACGCCGACCTTCTGCAGAAAATGGCTGAGGTGTTTGAAACCGATGTCGCCTCTCTGCTCGGCGCGCCCGAGCCGGAGAAAACGACCGATTTCGCAACTGTCGTGCAGGAGCTGGCCCATATCAACGCGCAGCTTGCTGAAAAGAACCGCCGCTCCCGCCGCATCTGGCGCGCCATCGCCGGCGTTCTCATCGGCCTCGCCGTTGCGTACCTGCTCCTCATCGTGCTCAGCCTCACCGCCTTTCGCATCTATTCCTACGAAGACGCCATTGAGATCGATACCTACTCCACTGAAACCGTGATCGAGGAGCAGGTCATCCCGTGATTTGCGCACACCGAAAATCCCGCATGCAAGGGGATTCCCCCTTTCCCGCCTTGACAAATCCCGCCCCGGGGAGTATCCTTTCCATGTCGCGCGCGGCCCGAGCGCACGTTTGCCGGTCTTCTCCGGCAAACGTGCTTTTCTTTCCCCGCGCCCAAGGAGGTCTCTATCCATGCGTGCACTCAAATCCATTGCCGCCGTCGTTTTCGGCAATTTTCTCTATGCTCTCGCCGTAAAGCTCTTCCTCATCCCGGCCGATCTGGTCACCGGCGGCACCACGGGTATGGCGCTCGTGGCCGAGCATATCTGGGGCATGCCGGTCTCGCTGTTCGTTCTGCTGTTCAATGTGGCCATGCTCGTTCTGGGCTGGTGCGTCTTAGGCACGCCCTTTGCCATGACGACCCTTGCCAGTACCTTTCTCTATCCCGCCTCGCTGGAACTGTGCGATCTTCTCTTTGGCGATCTCGTCCTCACGTCCGATCTCATGCTCTGCACCGTCTTTTCCGGCGCAGGCATCGGCATCGCGCTGGGCATCGTCATCCGCGCGGGCGCGTCCACCGGAGGAATGGATATACCGCCTCTCGTTTTGCATAAGCTCCTGCGCATCCCCGTCTCCGTCAGCATGTATTGCTTTGACTTCGCCATCCTCCTTCTGCAGATCATGATCCGCCCGGCGGAAAACATCCTCTACGGCGTCATGCTCGTCTTCATCTATACCGTCGTGCTCGATAAAATGCTCATCCTCGGCCGCAGCCGTACCGAGCTCAAGATCGTCAGCCAGCGCTCGCGCGAAATTGCCGATGCCATCCTCGGCCAGATCGACCGCGGCGTCACTCTGCTCGATGCCGAAGGCGGCTATCTGCACGATTCCACCCAGCTCGTCTTTTCCGTCATCTCCAATCGGGAGCTGATCAAAGCGGAAAAGATCATCCATCAGATTGATCCGGACTGCTTCATGGTCGTCAACCGCGTCAGCGAAGTGCGAGGTCGCGGCTTCTCCGCCGAAAAACAGTACCGCTGAAAAACATATGCACCTCAAAAACGCACGGCAGAACACATCGCCGTGCGTTTTTTTTGTCTGCCCGGCGCAGCGAATCCCGCTGCTTCTCGTATTGCCCCCGATACACATCTATGGTAGAATGACCGCATACACCAGCGAAATGGGGGAACATACCATGCAGCGGATCATTCTGAAAGACCACGGCGTCCTGCCCGGAGCGGACTGCACTCTCCGCCTGTACGAACTCACCGAGCAATATAAGGAAGATACCACCTTCGTCTTCGAACCGGCCGATTATATCTTCGATACACGCCTCGAGGCCGATTATCGCCTTTCCAATACCGATGTCGCGCCCGTGCGCAAGCTGGGCGTCTGGCTCAAAAACGCGAAAAACGTGCATCTGGAGGGCAATGGCGCGCGCCTGTGGTTCTCCGGCCAAATGCAGCCCTTCACTCTCGATCATTGCGAAGACTGCACCGTGGAAAACTTCACTGTCGATTGGAAAAAGCCCCTCGTGGCCGAAGGCGTCGTCACCGGCTTTGGCGAAAAGTATGTCGATCTCTATGTCGATCCCGATACCTTCCCGCATCGCCTGACCGACGACGGCTGGCTCGAATTCGATACCGGCAACGGCGAATGGTACTCCATGTCCCACGGCAGCCAGATCCAGTTCGACGCCAATACCCG
>JAFQGN010000306.1 GCA_017398245.1 Clostridia bacterium
AGCGGCTGGAAAACGAATGATATGCTGTTTACATCCTACGGCTTCATCGGCTTCGCGCTCGCGCTGATTGTCCTGTACTATATCGTGCCGAAAAAATGGCAATGGCCGCTGCTTCTTTTTGCAAGCTGCGGCTTTTATGCCGTCGCCGATCCGCGTTATCTCCTCTTTATCGGTACAACCGCGCTCACCGTCTGGTTCTGCGCGCAGCAAATGGACAGGCTCAATGCCGGGCAGGCATCCTTCCTCGCCTCGCATCCCGAACTTTCGCGCGAGGAGAAAAAGGCTTTCCGCGCCGGCGTCAAGGCGAAAAAATGGCGCTGGCTGCTGGGCGGCCTGCTGCTCAATATCGGCGTGCTCTCCGTCACGAAGTATACGAACTTCGTGCTTGCCAATGCCGCGCGCCTCTTTGGCGGCTCCTTCACGCCCGTCTCCCTTCTCGTTCCCATGGGCATCTCCTTTTACACCTTTCAGGCCGTGGGCTACCTCATCGACGTCTACCGCGGCAAACAGCCCGCGCAGAAAAACCCGTTCCAGTTCGCGCTCTTCGTTTCTTATTTTCCGCAGCTGGTGCAGGGCCCCATCTCCCGCTATGGAGATCTTTCCGCCACCCTGTTCTCTCCCCATCCCTTCGATGGCAAAGAATTCTCCTTTGGCCTGATGCGCGTGGCCTGGGGCTATTTCAAAAAAGTCGTCGTGGCCGACCGGCTCATCACCGCCGTCACCGCGCTCGTCCGCAACCCGGAAACCTACTCCGGCCCCTATGTCTTCGCCGCCATGCTCTTTTACGCCTTCCAGCTCTATGCCGATTTCACCGGCGGCATCGATATCACCATCGGCCTTTCGCAAATGCTGGGCGTGCGCCTCAAGGAAAATTTCAACCTGCCCTTCCTCTCCAAAAACACAAAGGAATACTGGAACCGCTGGCACATTTCCATGGGCGCTTGGTTTACCGATTATATTTTCTACCCCGTCTCCGTCTGTCGGCCCATGCTGGCCCTGTCCAAATGGAGCCGCGCGCACCTGCCCAAGGCCATCGCCAAACGCCTGCCGGTCTATCTCGCCTCGGCCATCGTCTGGTTCACCACGGGCCTGTGGCACGGTGCTGCGTGGAACTTCATCGTCTGGGGCCTTGCCAATTTTGTCGTCATCATGCTTTCGCAGGAGCTTGAGCCCCTCTATGCCCGCTTCCACAAACGCTTCGGCCTGAAGGACAAGCCCCTCTACGGCGCGTTTGAGATCATCCGCACCATTTTGCTCATGTCCGCCATCCGCATGTTCGATTGCTACCGCAACGTCCCGCTCACCTTCCGCATGATCGGCTCCATGTTCACCGATCTGCGCCCCCTTGCGCTATTTGACGGCTCCATGCTCGCCATCGGGTTTTCCGCGGCCGATTACATCGTGCTCTTGTGCGCCCTTTTCATCATCCTCGGCGTGAGCCTTGTCAAAAACAAACGCGGCTCCGTGCGCGATCTTATCTGGCAAAAGCCTTTTGCGTTCTATGGAGCGATCGCGCTTCTATGCGTCGTTACCGTCGTCTTCGGAGCCTATGGCGCAGGGTACGACAGCGCCCAGTTCATCTACAACCAGTTTTAAAGGAGGGCGGCCCGCATGACAAAAAAACATCTCCTCGCCGCCGTTCTGGCCCTCGCTCTGGCCGCAGGCGCGCTCGCGTTTGCCCAATGCCTGCTTGTGCCCAAATACCAGACCGGCGTGGTCGAGGGCGGCATGATCGCCGAATACTATCGCGATACTGCTCCCCACGAAGTCGTCATGATTGGCGATTGCGAAATCTACGAAAACATCTCCCCCATCACCCTGTTTCAGGAATACGGCATCTCCTCCTATCTGCGCGGCGGCCCCCAGCAGCTGGCCTGGCATTCCTATTACCTTCTGGAAGATACCCTGCGCCATGAAACGCCCACGGTCGTCGTGTTCAACGTGCTTGCGCTCAAGTACAACAAGCCCCAGTCCGAAGCCTACAACCGCATGAATATCGACGGCATGCGCTGGAGCATATCCAAAATCCGCAATATCTTCGCCTCCATGACCGCCGAGGAGCATTTCGTCGAATACCTCTTCCCCCTCCTGCGCTATCATTCCCGCTGGAGCGAACTCACGCCCGACGATACAGCCCATCTCTTCACCAAAGATCTCGTCACCCACGCCGGCTACTATATGCGCGCCGATGTGAAGCCGCAAACCGGCTTCCCGCCCGCCATGCCGCTGGCCGATTATACCCTCGGCGAAAACGCTATGGGGTACCTGCAAAAAATGGCCGATCTGTGCAAGGAAAAGAGCATAGCCCTCGTCCTCATCAAAGCCCCCACCGAGTACCCGCACTGGTACCCCCAGTGGGATGAGCAGATCGTCTCCTTCGCCGAAGAAAACGACCTGCCCTACATCAATTTCATCCCCCTGCAGGGCGAGATCGGGCTCGATATGACGAAAGACACCTACGATGCCGGCCTTCACCTGAACATATACGGCGCGGAAAAGCTCGCCCGGTACTTCGGCGCATGGCTTGCCGAGCATTACGACCTGACCGATTACCGCGCCGATGACGCCGTCTCTGCCCTCTGGCAGGAGAAGACCGAAGCCTACGAGGCCGAGTACGCCCAGCAGCTGTATGAAATGGAAACCTACGGCGAGCTCGTCTCCTTCGGCGCAAACGCCGTTCGGAAATGAACCTTTTCCCTTCCGCCCGCATCCAAACCATATCCCTATCCGGCAGCGCAAAAAAGAGAAGACGCCTTGCCCTTCAAAACGGTGAATCGGCTAACGCCGTCGATACCGTAGGCAATGCGTCCTCCGCACACATTTTCGCACAAATCTTTCCCAGTGCAATCCTGTCCGTCAATCGCTGCCGCACATTCGGCATTTATCTGCAAAGGAGCTGTTCCCATGAAAAAACTCGCCGCCGTACTCCTCTCCCTGTGTATCCTTCTGTGCGTTTCCATCGCCGAGACCGTTCCCGCCGAACCGGTCGTTCCCGCCGAAGAGACCTTCGTGTTCCTCATCGAAATCGGCACGCCCGAGGAACCCATCTCCGTCTCCCTCTCCATGGATCAGGACTTCGCCCCGGCCCTTGCGCTGCTCGGCGAACCGCTTGGGTATTTCGAATCCGAATCCTGCGCGTTCCAGGGCCTCGATAAGGTCTATACCTACCCCAGCTTCATTATCAGCACCTATCCGCAGGATGGGCTCGACCGCATCCTGAGCATCTACCTTATGGACGACATGGTGACCACCGCCGAGGGCGCGTACATCGGCATGCATTTAGATGAAGTCTCCGCGCTCTACGGCGAGCCGACTTCCTCTGCCGACCAGTCCGCCACCTATGAAAAGGGCGGCTGCGCGCTCGCCTTCATCTGCGATGCCGACGGCTATGTCACCGCCATCACCTATACTTCTGTCGCCGCCTCTGCGCAATAAGCGCAATCTCGGCAAAGGCGGGGGCTCTGCCCCCTGCACCCCCGCTGCGCCGGCTCTGCGGACCCGGCGCCCATGCAGGGGCTCTGCCCCTGCACCCCGCCGGAGCGCTGCGCGCTCCGGACCCGCACCGGGCTGCCCGACCGCCACTACGCAATGGCCCTGCAAAAGGAGGCCCCGCATGAAAAGAATCCTGTTCACCTCCCTGACCGTCGCCGCATCGATCGCCGCCGTCCGCCTGTTCGAATTGCTGCGCCACCCGGAATGGTCCGCTCCTATCCTGCTCCCGGTTCCCATCGCGTTTGTCGGCAGCTTCCTCGGTTCCTTCGCCGTGCTGGCCGTCCTGCGTCTTGTCCGTTCCCGCTTGCGTTGAGCGCCCCGCTCCCTCCATGCCAGAGGGCTTTTTTCTATCCAAATCGTCACAATCTCTCCGCATTCCCGCGCTATGCACGCGCGCCAAACCGTGCTATCATACCATAGGAATCCATCCCAAGGAGGCAACACATGAAGCTGGACTGGAAGACCTGTTTTCGTGCAGGCGTCACAGTCGTCCTCGTCTACCTGATCACGCAATACTGGAACTCCTTCACCGGCCTGATCGGCACTGCCTTTGGCGCAGCCGCTCCGCTGATCGCCGGCCTGATCTCGGCCTATATCGTCAATATTCTCATGAGCTTTTACGAGCGGCACTATCTGCCCGATCATCTCGCACGCCGCTTTGCGGCTAAGCGAGGCGCATCCGTCCCGAAATGGATCGCCCGCAGCCGCCGCCCGGTATGTCTGGTGCTGGCGTATATCAGCGTCGTCGCGGGCGTGACCATCCTCTTCCAGCTGGTTCTGCCCGAACTGACCGCCGCCATCGGCCTTTTGATGGAGCAGCTGCCCGACGCAATCACCACCGCCCTCGCCTGGGTCGATCAGGAGATCCTTCTCAAATACGATCTTCAGCCCGAACCGCTCAACTGGGATTGGGAGACCGCGCTCGAAAAGGGCCTGAAGCTAGCCAAAGACAGCCTCGGCGGCATCATGAACGGCGCGTTCACCGTCATGAGTACCGTCGCCTCCACACTGATCACCACCTTCATCAGTATCGTCTTCTCGGTCTATCTGCTCTCCGGAAAAGATCGCCTCATCCGCCACGGCCAAAGGCTTCTGCAGGTCTATCTCGGCCCTGCGCGCACGCAAAAGACGCTGCACGTGCTCTCCGTGCTGAACCGCTCCTTCCACAGCTATATCTCCGGCCAGTGCCTCGAGGCGGTCATTCTCGGCGTGCTGTGCTTCCTCGGCATGCTCATCTTCCGCTTCCCGTACGCGGCCATGGTTTCCGCGCTCGTGGGCTGCACCGCGCTCATCCCGGTCGCCGGCGCGTATATCGGCGCGATCGTCGGCGCCTTCATGATCTTCACCATCTCGCCTCTGCAAGCGCTCTTTTTCCTGATCTATCTGGTCGTGCTGCAGCAGCTGGAAGGCAACCTGATCTATCCGCGCGTCGTGGGCCAGTCCATTGGGCTGCCGGGCATCTGGGTGCTCTCCGCCGTCACCATCGGCGGCGGCCTGTTCGGTATCCCGGGCATGCTCATCGGCGTGCCGCTCGCCGCTTCGGCCTATCAGCTCCTGCGCGAGGACATGCAGCGCCGCCAGTCCGCCCAGAACCCCTGAAAACTGCATATACAAACAGCGGCTCACG
>JAFQGN010000307.1 GCA_017398245.1 Clostridia bacterium
GCCCTGACCGAGGGCGAGTCTCTGCTCTATTCCGCCGCCATGCATCTTGGCGACCTCGCCGTGAAGACCGATTCGGGAGAAATCGATTTCGCGGGCGCAAAAGCACAACTTTCCGCCCAGCAAAGCCGGCTCGCGGACATGTATGACCGCCTGCATAGGCTCGTCTCCGGCGAACGCGAACCTGCGGCGCAAACCCTTGTCCGCCTGCTGAAAAATGCTGCCGAAGGCACGCGCGAGCTGTCCGAGGCCCAGGGCTTTTCCCGGCTGCAGCTCTCCTCGCAAATCCGCGCCCTGCAGCTGAGCCTTCTGCAGGAATTCTGCGCCTGGCGAACAGACCTCTGAATGCCGGTCGCCCTACGCCAACGACGCACGGCAACTCCTCACCCTGCATAGGATGCAGCGGAGCTTGGCATGGAAAGGAGCGCTTTTTATGGCGAAATGTTTTCAGGGCAACCCCGTCTATCGTCAGTTCGTCGGCGCGCGCAGCGGCAATTTCACCGCGCGTACGCTGAACGCCGATGCGGCCGCCCGCGATATCTTTTACACAGGCCCTACCCCCTCGGCCGATCCGAACGACCGGACCAACTACGGCAATAATCTGTGCAACGCCATCTGCGGAAATATCTGCAGCGGCATCTGCGGCGAATGCGGATTCGATACCTGCGTGGGCGCGAACCCCTCCGTCTTTGCCTTTTATGCCGATTCGGGCGCGCTCAATCTTTGCCCCGGCGGCGTGTTCCCGCTCGATGACAGCGTCTATTCCATCGGCCCTGTCGGCAAAAACGCGGGCTGCGCTACCATCGGGCAGGCGGGCCGCTATCTCGCCGTCTGGACGCTCAGCGGCATAGCCCAGCAGAATATCGATACCCGCCTCACCCTCATGCAAAACGGCAGCGCCGTTGGCTCCGTGCGCGCCGTCGCCGCCCAGGGAGACACCCTCGCGCTCATCGGGCAGGCTCTGTTCGATGCCCAGCCCGGCGATGTGCTGCAGCTCGTCTCCACAGCTGCGCTGTCCGTCAGCGGCATGCCCGCAGCCTCTCTCATGCTCACGCGCGTCTGCTGATTGCCGCCAAGTCTGAAAAAACGAAGCCCCTGCGGAAGCATCCGTCTCCGCAGGGGCCAATTTATAAGGATTCAGTCTAAAAAGTCCACGTTCTCGCGCCCGAAAATATCGCGCGCCTGCTGGATCGTCTCCGTGCGCTCCGGGTCGGCTCCCTTCGGTTTTCCGGCCGAACCTGCAATCCGGAACGCCACGCCCAGCGGTTCGCCGAACGCCTCGCTCAGCTTTTCGGCGATCATACTTTTCTTTTTGTCATTGTCCAGCATTTTCAGGAACATGTTGTCGTTCTTTGCGAGCTCCAAAATCACCGTGCTCCCCTCGCGCCCGGCGAACATGACCTTGCTCAGCGGCCCCTTCAGCGCTGCGTTGGCCGCGCCAATCGCCGCAGCCACGCCTTCCCATTTGTCCGCACCCTCGATGGCGGCCTTTTTCGGCTTCTTTTCGGCTGCGGCTTTTTTAGGAGCAGCTTGCGGAGCATCCATGTCAAACGGCGGCGCGTCCATGTCGCCCGGCATGTCGAACGGCGGCGGCTCGGGCAGATCGCCCGCCAGTGCTGCAGCAATGCGCACGCCCTTCGCCAAAGCCTGCTCCAGCTTGCTCACGCGCTCGGCCAGCGCGTCCAAACGCAGCTTTTCCGCCGGCCTGCAGCACAAAAACGCGCACAGCTCCAGCGCCGTTCGCGGCTGGCTCGACCATTTCATGTCCGATTCGCACTCCATGAACGCTTCCATCATGCGGATCAGCTTGTCCGGCGCCACGCCCTTCCCCTGCTCGATGTACCTCTGCGCGTCCTCCAGCGTGCATTCCAGTATAGCCGAAGCCTCGCGCACGCTTTCGCCCAGCGCCTGCACCACCAGCAGCGAGCGCAGATGCCCCGTCACTTCCCGGCCAAAGGCCTGCGCGTCGCGCCCGTCCCGCATCAGCGTGTCGATGGCCTTGAGCGCGCCCGCCGCGTCGTCGCGGATCAGATGATCGGCAAAGGTGAACAGGAATTCGCGCCCGCTCGTGCCGATGGCCTCGCGCACGGTCTCGGCGGATACGATGTTCTCCCCATAGGAAAGGCACATGTCCAGCAGGCTCAGCGCATCGCGCATGCCGCCTTCCGCGCTTCGGGCGATCTCGCCCAGCGCCTCGTCCTCTGCCTGCGCGCCCACGCCTTCCAGCACCGTTTTCAGCTGGCCTACGATGGTCTCGGCGCTGTATCGGCGGAAATCGAACCGCTGGCAGCGCGAAAGGATCGTCGCCGGCAGCTTGTTCGGCTCGGTCGTCGCCAGCAGGAACACCGCGTGCTCCGGCGGCTCTTCCAGCGTTTTGAGCAGCGCGTTGAACGCGCCGGTGGAGAGCATGTGCACCTCGTCGATGATGTACACTTTTCGCTTTGCATTGGCCGGCGGGTATTTCACCTTGTCCCGCAGGTCGCGGATTTCGTCCACGCCGTTGTTGGAAGCCGCGTCGATCTCCACCAGGTCCATACTCCGCTCTTCCAAAAATTCGCGGCATACCGCGCACTGCCCGCAGGGCTCGCAGCCCCCTTCGGGCGTCAGGCAGTTGATCGCGCGCGCAAATACGCGCGCCGTGGTCGTCTTGCCCGTGCCGCGTGATCCGCAAAACAGATACGCGTGCGCGATCCGCCCGTTGATGATCTGGTTTTTCAGCGTGGTGATGATATGCTCCTGCTCCTGGCCGACGATATCGGCAAAGCGTTCGGGCCGCCACTGGCGATACAAAGCCTGATAGGCCATTGGTCTTCTCCTTCCGTCCGGATGCGCCGGACAGCTGTTTTTGTCTGCGTTTTTTCCTGCTAAAGCGGTTGCCTTCCGCCATGGAATTGTCGAAAAATTAGGCAAATCTGCCGATAAACTCGGGCCAGAATTACCGCTACGTTTACAAAATACTAAAGCAAAGGCGGGGCAAACATGATATAATTCTCAAGGTTTGCAAAAATGCAGGCATCCATGCATTTTTTTGCATCCGTCCCGACCGATCAATGCGAAATTCTCTCTCGACCTGCGCATTCTTCTGCGCAGCAGGCGAGTATACTGTCTGCGGGCCGCTCTTTGGCCTATGCGACGATACTGGAGGCATAAAACATATGAACCGTATCATCCTCACCGGCGGCGGCACCGCCGGCCATGTCACGCCGAACCTGGCGCTGATCCCCAAGCTGCTCGAGGAGGGCTGGGAGATCCACTATATCGGCACGGAAAACGGCATCGAGCGCAGCCTGATCGAGCCCATCGAAGGCGTCACCTACCATTCCGTCGCCACCGGCAAGCTGCGCCGCTATTTCGATCTGAAAAACTTTACCGATCCCTTCCGCGTGCTCAAGGGCGTCGCGCAGGCTTCGGGCCTTGTCAAGTCCCTCAAGCCCACCCTCGTCTTTTCCAAGGGAGGCTTTGTTTCCGTTCCGGTCGTGTACGGCGCGCGCATGCATCGCGTCCCGGTGCTGCTGCACGAATCCGATATGACCCCGGGCCTCGCCAACCGCATCACCATGCCCTTTGCCGAAAAGCTGCTGTGCACCTTCCCGGAAGCTGCCAAGCTCGCCGGCGCCAAGGGCTGCTACACCGGCACTCCCATCCGCACCGAGCTGCTCAAGGGCAGCCGCAAAGAGGGCCTTCGCCTCTTCGGCTTTGACGACAGCCGCCCCGTGCTCATGGTCACCGGCGGTTCCTCCGGCGCCCAGGCCATCAACCATGCGCTGCGCGCGGCCCTGCCCCGCCTGACCGAGCTGTTCCAGATCATCCACCTGTGCGGCAAGGGCAATCTCGATTCCTCTCTGGAAGGCAACCCGCGCTATTGCCAGCGCGAATATCTCACCGATGAGATGGCCCATGCCTTCGCCTGCGCCGATGTGCTCATCTCCCGCGCCGGCGCGAACACCCTGTGCGAAATCCTCGCCCTCTACAAGCCTGCGCTGCTCATTCCCTATCCCAAGGGAAACACCAGCCGCGGCGACCAGGTGGACAACGCCGCTTCCTTTGCCAAGCGCGGCCTGTCCAAGGTGCTGCAGCAGGAGCAGATGACGGCCGATTCCCTCGTCAAGTCCGTCGTGGAAGTCTATCGCGAGCGCGGCGCGCTCATCGACGCCATGGAGCGCGAGCCCTCTGCCGACGGCCTGCGCAACGTCCTCGCCGAGATCGCCAAGTACAAGAAATAAGCACAACCTATTATACCGCGAATCCCTCCGAAATGCCATAGGGGGATATGTTGGGGCGCTGCCCCTAAGATCCCGCTCAAGGGGATACGCTGGGGCTGCTCGCCCCAGACCCTCGGCAAAGGGTTCGCACCCTTTGCAATCCCTTATATGGGGATATAAAACAAAGCGGAATAAAGAATAAGGCTGGCAACGCATACTGCGTGGGCCAGCCTTTCGTTATGATTTGGTACTGTGGAAAAAAGATAGCATGCCCGGCCCAAACGGAACGTTTTGCCGGGCTATTCTTTATTTCAACAGGATCAATATACCTTTAATTGAGGGGTGCAGGGGGAATCATTCCCCCTGCCAGAGAGTCCAGAGAGGCGGAGCCTCTTTGGCAGATTGAGGGA
>JAFQGN010000308.1 GCA_017398245.1 Clostridia bacterium
ATCAAGTATTGAATAAGGCTGGCTATGCTTACAGCATGGGCCAGCCTTTTCAATATGTATAGTGCTTGTATTGTGACCTTTCATGCCCGGCCCACACTGTAAGTGTAGCCGGGCTTTTCTTTGACATGATAGAATAAGTATTCCCTAATCGAGGGTTCCAAGGGGAATCATTCCCCTTGGCAGGGGTCTGGGGGCGGCGCCCCCGGCGTATCTTCCCCTCCATGTCGGAGAGTCCAGAGAGGCGGAGCCTCTTTGGCAGGGGTCTGGGGGCGAGAAGCCCCAGCGTAACCTCCTCTCCTGCGCTTCTTTCAAAAGGATTAACAGAAAAATGGCGGAATATTGTTTGAAGACCGAATATTATGGTACTTAACAGTTGAGACGCTTGACAATCAGACAAGAAAATAGTATGATGGCTAACGGTTAGGAGGTATATAATATGGCGGTTAATGAACATCCGCACAAGAACCACGATGAAGGGCACGAAATGGCGAAAAATGCCGGGCGTATGCTGCATCTTCTTTCCCGCAAGCATTTTCAGTATTGCGAGAACAAGTTTCAGTCCATCGGCATCGGGCCGGGGCAGGTGCCGATTCTGATGGAGCTGGGCAAGCACGGGCAGCTTTCGCAGAGGGATCTGGCCGAAAAGGTGCGCGTTACCCCGGCGACGATCTCCGGCACGCTGAAGAGGCTGGAGCGCGCGGGGATCATTGTGCGCACGGGCACGGAGGACGACGCGCGGGTGAGTCTCGTTTCGCTTTCGGAAAGCGGCGAGGCGCTGATGAAAGAGGCGCGGTCTGTGTTTGCCGAGGCGGACGACATGCTGGTAAAAGGCTTTTCGCAGCAGGAGAGGGAAGAACTGATCGGCCTGCTCGGGCGTATGCTGGAAAACGTGCAGGAAGGAATGGAAACCAACCGAAAAGAAGGGGAAAAGGAATGAAAAAGCTGTACAAATACCTGAAGCCGTACATGCTGTTCACGGTGCTCGCGCCGCTGTTCATGATCGGCGAGGTGATTGCAGACCTTCTGCAGCCGACGTTCATGAGCAGCATCATCAACGAGGGCATTGTGAACGGCGATACGCACTATATTCTGATCACCTGTCTCAAGATGATCGGCGTGGCGCTGCTGGGCGTGGTAGGCGGCCTTGGCAATATGTATTTTTCGACGAAGGCCGGATTCGGCTTTGCAAAGGATATGAGGCAGGCGCTGTATGAGAAGGTACAGTCCTTCTCGTTTGCCAATATCGACCAGTTCAAGACCGGTTCGCTGGTGACGAGGATCACCAACGACGTGACGCAGATCCAGAACGCGTTTACCTCGTGCATCCGCATGATGGTGCGTTCGCCGTTTCTGTGCATCGGCGGCGTGATCGCCATTGCGGCGATCAACATGAAGCTGGCGATGGTCGTGTTCTTCACGCTGCCGATCCTGGCGGTGGCCATCGTTTGCATCATGAAAAAGGCGCACCCGCTGTTCCGTTCCATGCAGGAAAAGCTGGACAGGGTGAACGTGGTGATGCAGGAGAACCTGGCGGGCGTGCGCGTGATCAAGGCGTTCGGCAGGAGCGATTATGAAAAGAAGCGCTTCCGCAGCGCGAACAACGACATGACCGACCTGGGAATCAAGGCCAGCTCCATCATGGCGGTGTCTTTCCCGCTGTTCAACCTGATCATGAACCTGTGCATGATCATTGTGTACTGGGTGGGCGGCAACATGGTATTTGAAGGCGAGCTGGGCACGGGCGACATCATGGCGTTTTCGAACTACGTGATGCAGATCCTCATGTCGCTGATGTCCTCCTCGTTCATGTTCCTGTTCCTCTCGCGCGCGGGCGTTTCCGTGCAGCGCGTGAACGAGGTGCTGGATACCAAGAGCGATATTGCCGACGGCGCGTATACCAATGCGAAGGTGACCGAAGGCAAGGTCGAATTCAAGGACGTTATGTTCCGCTATCCCGGCCAGGCGGGCGACCCGGTGCTCAGCGGCATTTCCTTTACGGCGGAGCCCGGCGAGACGGTGGCCATTCTTGGTTCCACGGGTTCGGGCAAATCGAGCCTGATCTCGCTCATTCCGCGTTTGTATGACGCAACGAAGGGCGAGGTGCTGGTGGACGGCCGCAATGTGAAGGATTATACGCTGGATAATCTGCGCGGCTCCATCGGCATCGCGCTGCAGGAGAGCGTGCTGTTCACCGGCACGATCGACGAAAACCTGCGCTGGGGCGACGAGAACGCGGATCAGGAATACATTGAAAAATGTGCGCGAGTGGCGCAGGCCGACGGCTTTGTGAACGCAAGGGACGAAGGCTATGAAACAGTGCTGGGCCAGGGCGGCGTGAACCTTTCCGGCGGACAGAAGCAGCGCCTGTGCATCGCCCGCGCGCTGGTGAAGAAGCCGAAGATTTTGATCCTGGACGATTCCACCTCTGCGGTAGACCTGACCACCGAGGCCGAGATCCAGAAGGGCCTGAGGGAGATCATGGGCCATATCACCGTGTTCATCATCGCGCAGCGCATCTCCTCTGTGATGGACGCCGACAAGATCATTGTGATGGACAACGGCGTGATCGCCGATATCGGCACGCACGACGAGCTCAAGCAGAGGTGCGAAGTGTACAGAGAGATCGTGATCTCTCAGCTGGGAAAGGAGGCGGCGTAAATGTCTGAAAAGAAGATGCCCCCCAAGGGCGCGCCGGAAATGGGCAAGATGCCGCCGAAGGGCATGCCGCCTATGGACGCGCAGCAGCCCGGCAAGCGCAAGCACCGCTATGCCGCCGCAACGATGGGCCCCGGCGGGAGAGGGCCGGGCAGAGGCCCCGGCGGACCGGGCAGAGGCCCGCACGGCGGACGCTTCGGCGAAAAGGTGAAGCTCAAGAACGCAAAGGGAACGATCTTCCGCCTGCTGGGATATCTCAAGCATGTGAAGGTGGCGCTGGGCCTTGCGATGCTCGCGCTGATCCTTTCCACGGTGGCGAACCTCGTTTCGCCGAAGATCTCGGGCGATTTGGTCGACGTGCTGGCCAGAGGCGTGACGGCGCTCAAGGAATACGGCGTGATGCCGGCCGACGTGCGCGCGCAGCTGGCGGGCGATCTGATGCGCTGCATCGTATGGATGCTGTGCCTGTATGTGGCCTCGTCCGGCTTCTCACTGGCGCAGTCTCTGCTGCTTACGCGCGTTTCCAACAACACGGTGCGCGCGATGCGCGTGGAGCTGTTCGACAAGATCCAGACTCTGCCGCTGACCTATTTTGACAAGCACCCGCGCGGCGAGATGATGAGCCGCCTGACCAACGATATCGACAATGTTTCCAACATGCTGGCGCACACGCTGACGAACCTGCTCTCCTCGGCGATCACGCTGGTGATCTCGCTGACGATGATGCTTTCACTCAGCCCGCTGCTGACTCTGGTTTCGTTTATCGTCATTCCGCTGAGCATGACGGTG
This sequence comes from Clostridia bacterium, assembly GCA_017398245.1. Next base: position 3,445 of record JAFQGN010000308.1, read on the forward strand.
ATCCGCCAGATCACCAAGCGCACGGGCAAGCTCTTCCGCGCGCAGCAGGCGGCTTTGGGCGAAGTGAACGGCATTGTGGAAGAAACGGTGACCGGCGCGCGCGTGGTAAAGGTATTCTCGCGCGAAAAGGCCGTGATCGACGATTTCCGCGAGGCGAACGAGGAATACTGCGAGGCCGGTACCATGGCCACGATCTTCTCCTCGTGCATCGGCCCGATCATGAACGTGTTCAACAACCTGTCCTTCGCGCTGATGGCCGGCATCGGCGGCTTCCTTGTTGTAACCGGCAGGGTGCGCAGCGTGGGCATGATCCAGTCCTTCCTGCAGTATTCGCGCCAGTTCCAGAGGCCGATCAACGACCTGGCCAACCAGGTGACGAACATCCAGTCCGCACTTGCGGGCGCGGAGCGCGTGTTCGAAATTCTGGACGCGGATCCGGAAGCGGCGGATGCGCCCGACGCCGACCCGATGACCGACCCGAAGGGGCATGTCGTGTTTGACGACGTTACCTTCGGCTACACGCCTGAGCGCGACATTCTCAAGAACGTCAGCTTTGAAGCCAAGCCCGGACAGACCATCGCGCTGGTCGGCCCCACAGGCGCGGGTAAGACGACGATCGTTTCCGTGCTGGAGCGCTTCTACGATCTCAAGGGCGGTCATATCACCATCGACGGCAAGGACATTACCGACATTCAGCGCCAGAAGCTGCGCGACAGCCTGGGCATGGTTCTGCAGGACGTGTATCTGTTTGCGGGCACGATCCGCGAAAACCTGATGTACGGCAATCTGGACGCCACCGAGGAGCAGATGATCGAGGCGGCGAAGATGGCCAACTGCCACGGGTTCATCACCCGTCTGCCCAAGGGCTACGATACCGAGCTGGCCGAGGACGGCGGAAACCTCTCTCAGGGACAGAGGCAGCTGCTTTCCATCGCTCGCGCGATCCTGTCCGACCCGAAGGTGCTCATTCTGGACGAGGCGACCTCTTCGGTCGATACCCGCACGGAAGTGCACATCCAGACTGCGATGCTGCGCCTGATGCAGGGCCGCACGAGCTTTGTGATCGCGCACCGTTTGTCTACGATCCGCCATGCCGATCTGATCCTCGTGATCGACGGCGGCGAGATCATCGAGCGTGGCAACCACGAAGAGCTCATGCAGCAGGACGGTTTCTATGCCAACATGCTGCGCAGCCAGTACCGCGCGTCTATTAAAGCCAGCGCGTGAGCGCGAATATATGTGTTCTCGGGGGAGGCCCTTTTCTTTAGGAAAAGAAAAGGGTCCCCCCCGAACCCCATCTGAAAAGAAACCGATTAAGGGGATAGGGAATTCTATCGAGAGGATCGGCGGTAGCAAATGTCAGCGGGCACAGCCCGCCTTTGGGAAAAGAAAGGCCCCTCCCGCGCCTTCCCCAAAGAAACAGATTGGGGGGGATTATGGGTTTCTATCGGAAGGATCGGCGGCAGCAAATGTCTGTCGGCACTGCCGACCGGCGGGAGCGAAGATTGGGAAACGGGGGCTGTTCGCCCTCCAAAACCCCTCGGCAAAGGAATTTCATCCCTTTGCAATCCCATATTAGGGGCTTGCGTATTCTATGGAAAAGAGATGTAGGCCGGCAATGCTTACAGCATGGGCCGGCCTGCGTTATGTTCGTACTTTGTTTTTGAGAGCGTGCTTTTCAGGCATGATGGAGGCTGTCCCGCACTGTAAGTGCTGCCAGCCTTCTTCTTTATTACGATACAATATCCAACCCCATAGATGGGATTGCAAAGGGATGAAATTCCCTTGCCGAGGGTCCGGGGCGAGCAGCCCCGGCGTATCCCGGTGCTCTCGCGCCTTAGCCGAT
>JAFQGN010000309.1 GCA_017398245.1 Clostridia bacterium
ATTCGCAAATGCGCTTGAGACGGCGGATGACATTGGCCAGGTTTGCGCCGAACACGCCTCGGTACGAGTGGATCTCGTCGATCACCACGTATTTCAGGTTTTCAAACAGCTTGACCCATTTCGTGTGGTGGGGAAGGATGCCGCTGTGCAGCATGTCCGGGTTCGTGACCACGATGTGCCCCGCTTGCCGGATGGCCCTGCGCGCCGTGGCGGGGGTGTCGCCGTCGTAAGTATAGGCCTTGATCTCCGCCCCCAGCCTTTCGATCATGCCGTACAGCTCCGCGCTCTGGTCGTTGCCCAGCGCTTTGGTGGGAAAGAGGTACAGCGCCCGGGCGTCTGGGTCCTGCAAAATGGCGTTGAGTACGGGCAGATTATAGCAAAGCGTCTTGCCCGAGGCCGTGGGCGTGACCACGACCATATCGCGCCCGGCGGCTGCGTGCTCCAGAGCCTGCGCCTGATGGCAATACAGCTGCGAGATGCCCTTTTCCTGCAGCGCGGATACCAGCCTGCCGTCCAGCCAATTCGGGAACGGGGCATACTGCGCCTGCCGCGCAGGCACCGTGCGCCAGCAGGCCACGTTCTGCATAAAGCCGGTATTCCTCTTCAGATATTCCACATACTGCCTGACGTTCATCCCCGTCGCCCTCCACATTGTTATGCTGCCAGTATAGCACAGCCTGTGCCGATACGCAAGCAGATGCGTAATAAGTCTTGCCGGAACGCGAAGGATGCGGTATAATCGCGCTGTGCGGAGGTGGTTTTTTGGAGTACATTCTCGTGCGTTCGCGCCGCAAAACGGTGGCGATCGCCTTTGATCCGGACGGAAATCTCGTCGTGCGCGCGCCGATGCGGCTCAGCCGTGCAAAGATCGAAGCGCTTTTGGCGGAAAAATCGGCCCTGATCGAAAAACACCGCCTGCGCCGCGAAAAATACGAGCAAAGCCGTCTGCCCGAGCCTACGGAGGCGGAACGCAAAGCGCTCATCGCGCAGGCGAAGCACGTTCTTCCACAGCTTGTGGATAAGTATTCCACAGCTATGGGCGTGCGGCCCGCGGCTATCCGCGTCACCTCTGCGCGCACGCGCTGGGGCAGCTGTTCGGCCAAGGGGAGCATCTGTTTTTCGTGGCGGCTGATGCGCATGCCGCCGGAATTTATCGAGTATGTCGTCGTGCACGAACTCGCCCATCTCCTTGAACTCAACCATTCGCCCCGCTTCTGGGCTGTCGTGCGCTCCGTCCTGCCCGATTACGAGCAGCGCCGGGCTCTGGGGCGAGGAGCTTAGGGGACGCCGGGAACGCTGGGGCTGCTCGCCCCAGACCCTCGGCAAAGGGAATGATTCCCTTTGCAATCCTCAATTTTGGACTGGTATTTCCGTATGTAAAAGGAAAGGCTGGCAGCGCATACTGCGCGGGCCAGCCTTTCGTGTTTGTTTCTCAATAACCATCTTTTTGAGGAACATGAATGACGACAGAGCCACTTTGAGCGAAACGGATTCGAGCAAAAGTGGATTCATATCTAAATAAACAGGCCCTTCGGAAGACAGTAAACTGTTTTCTTCCGAAGGGCTTGTTTTTGTCGATAGAAAAATATACATTTCCCCAAATGGTTTCTTTTCGGGGAGCGCGAGGGGAGCTTTTCTTTTTCGAAAGAAAAGCTCCCCTCGCATATTTTCGGATCCCAATAGGCTTCTTTTAGGAGAGGTGCGGGGAACCCTTTTCTTCTCCGGAAGACCGGCCTGTGGCCGGTGACATTTGCTGCCGCCGAAGCTACCGATAGAACGACTAAATCCCTTAATCGGTTTCTTTGGGGAGGGTGCGGGAGGGGCTCAAGGTTGCGGAACCTTTTTGGTTCCGCAAGTCGGCCTGTTGGCCGACCGCCGACGGCTGATTCTGTGAATCAGGCGCGACGCCGTCTTTTCCTAAAGAAAGGCCCCTCCCGCAAATTCTCTCGTATTACCCGGGCTTGTGCCCGGTGATGGATACCTCGGCGATGTGCCGGCCGAGATCGTCGCGCACGGTTACGGCGTAAAAGCACGCGGTGCGCCCCTCACGCACGCGCCGGGCCTCGGCGATCAGCCGCGTGCCCTTCGGCGCGGAAAGGTATTGCACGGAGGAGGACAGCGTTACGGCCCCGGTGCGCATGGCGTCGCAGGCCACGGCAAAGGCGAAATCCGCCAGCGTGAAGCTCACGCCGCCCATCACCATGCCGTGCCCGTTCACATGCACCGGCCGGATATCCAGCGAGCACACGGCAAATCCGTCGCCGCAGGAATCGATCTGCGCGCCCACGGCTTCGATGGCGAACCTGTCCGCCGTGTAGCACGCGCGCATTTCTTCCAACGAACGTGCGGCCTCGCTCATGCGTTCAGGCTCCGTTCATAGGCCTTTTTGGCCAGCAGCAGCGCGCCGGTCGCGCCGGAAGCGGTGCCCAGACCGGGTTCCACGATGTACTCGTCGATGTGCTCCAGAATCTCGCTCTTGCCGATGTATCGGTTCAGCCTCTCCTGCACATAGCGGCGGATCAGCGGGAACAGATGCTTCTGCTGCATCACGCCGCCGCCGAGGATGATCTTTTCGGGCGAGAACGAGCAAATGGCGGAAATGCACATCTGCGCCAGATACCTCGCCTCCAGATCCCACGCCGGATGATCCGGCGCCAGCTCCTTGGAACTGATGCCCCAGCGCTTTTCGATGGCCGGGCCGCAGGTCAGGCCTTCCAGACAGCCGATGTGGTAGGGGCAGAAGCCATCCGGCGCGGGGTCGCCCGCTTCTTCGCGCAGAAGGATGTGGCCCAGCTCCGGATGCATCAGACCGTGCACAAGGTTGCCCTCCACGATCAGACCGCCGCCCACGCCCGTGCCGATGGTGACGTACAGGCACGATTTCAGACCCTTTGCCGCGCCCAACTCGTATTCGGCCAGAGCAGCTGCGTTCACGTCGGTATCGATCATGGCCGGAACGCCCAGTGCCTGCTGCATCAGCGGCAGAAGGGGCTTATCCACCCACGCCAGCTTGGGAGAAGTGGTGATCCAGCCGTATTTCGGGCTGGCCTCGTCCAGCTCCACCGGGCCGAACGTGCCCACGCCCAGCGCGGCAATGCCCTTGTCCGCAAACCATGCGTTCATCTCGGCGATGGTTTCCTCCGGGTCGCGGGTGGGAATGGAGACCTTCTCCAGAATTTCGTTGTTTTCGTTGCCGATGGACAGCACCATTTTGGTTCCGCCGGCTTCCAAAGCTCCAAAGCGCATATTGCAAAAACTCCCTTCGTCAGGAAAATTTCGGAATACCCCTCGACAAAATACAGTATACCGCGCAAAAAGCCCGCGCGCAAGCCAAACCGATGTATTGCGCCCTGCCAATGCGGGAATACTTTTCCCGAACGATCTTTTCGGAGGTGAACACGGTGGACCATAACAAGGAATTTCTTTCGGAAATCGCCCGCAGCGCCCGCATGGGCAAGGAGGCGACGGTCGTCCTGCTCGAAAAGGTGGAGGACGAGGCCCTGCGCAAGGAGATCGGCCAGCGCAAGGCGGAATACAGCGATCTGGAGCACAGGGCGGACGATCTCCTCTCCAATTCCGGCGTGCAGCCGAACCCTCTGCCCGCCATGAGCAAGGCCGGCCTGTGGATGGGCATGCAGATGGAGACGCTGACCGACCGGTCCGATTCCCACATTGCCGAGATCATGATCCAGGGCTCCGGCATGGGCATTATCGAAATGACGAAGAACAAAAAGAAATTTCACGAAGCTGCGCAGGAGACCATGGACCTTGCCGACAGCTTCCTCGCCATGGAAGAGGGCGGCATCCAGCGCATGAAGGAATTTCTCTGATTATGCGCTACAGATCGCCCAGCCAGTCGCTCTCCAGCTGCGAAGTTTCGCACGCCCCCGCAATGCGTGTTATAAAGCGGCTGTTGCTGGGCCTGTCGCGCCCGGGAAAGAGCTGCCTGCGCGCGTGGGAAGCCGGACGCTTCCATGCCGTGTCGATCGCATGCCGGATGGCGCGCTCCACGGCAGGCGCCGTTACATGGAACGTTTCGGCGATCTGCGGGTACAGCTCCTTTGTGACGCCGATTTCGCCGTGCAGCAGCGTGATGCGCACCGCCTCGGCCGTGTAGCGGAACCCGCTCAGCTCCGGCGCGATACCCATCCGGCTGATCAGCGCCTGCACCAGTGGCCCCGGCGCTGCGATGCCCGGCACAGCCGCGCCGCTGCAGGCCTTCGCGCCCGCGCTCGCCAGCTCCTGTGCGCGCTCCAGCACCAGCGAAAGCGTGCACGGCTTGAGCATGAAGTAGTCCGCGCCCAGCCGCATGGCCTCCTCTATGCAAAAATCCCGCACGAGATACGATACGACCAATATCCTCGGCGCGTTCGGCAGCCGCTTGATGCGCGCGATGAGCTCCATGCCGTCCACAAATTGCAGCGTCAGGCTCATCACCACTATGTCCGGCTGCAGCTCGCGCACCAGCCGCTCCGCCTCGCGCCCGTCCGCCGTGCTTCCGCACAACAGCAGGCTTTCCGCCTGCGCGGCGGCCTGTGCAAACAGGCGGCGGAATTCCGCGCTGCTGTCGGCATGGCATATGCGTGTTCTGCCCAATCGATCATATCCTTTCCGGCAGCTCGCGCCGCTGCTGCTATCATACCACTTTGCGAACACAAAAACAACACAAAAGAAGCGAAAAATTATCAAAAAATTGCATATAAGAAGCTATTTTGCGAAAAAATATCCGCAGGAGGGATGAACATGAACCGCAATAGGAAACCCTTTTTTCTCGCGCTGTGCGCGCTGATGCTGGCCCTTGTGCTGGCGGGCTGCATGAACGCCGGCAGCCGCACGAACGACCGTCCGGACGAAGCCAAGCCCAGCGACATGCCCTATGTGGCCACCGTGCCGCAGAATGTGACCACCCCCGGCCCGACGACCGGCACAGATTCTGCCGCTCAGCCGGAGCAGTCCTCCCAGTCTGCCCCTGCCGAGCCTTTTGACTGGAAGGCGAACGCCTCTCAGGTGCAGGACAGAATCGGCCAGTTCTCCGAAATTGCCGAAAGTACAGTGGTCGTCAGCGGCAACACCGCGCTCGTCGGCGTGCAATTTGACCCGCAGTACCGCGGCGAGATGACCGAGCGCATCCGCCAGATGATCGCCGGCGTGGTCATGTCCTTTGACGCGCAGGTGCAGACCGTCGCCGTCACTGCCGAGCGCGAGGATGTCGATACCATTCGCGATCTCGCTTCGCGCATGGCCGAGGGCGACGAGACCTCCGTGCGTACCGAAATGGACAAGATCATCCGCAACACCACCACTCTGAGCTGAACCCCTTGACAGAAGCGCGCCCCTGCGCGGATAATATCCGCACAGGGGCGTTTTTGCGATCCGGTGCAAAGGAGGCGGGGAGGATGCTGGAAAAGTGGAAGGACATTGGCATACTCGCGCTGGCGTTTGCGCTCCTTGCGGGGATTGTTCTGCCCATGATGCCCGCGCGCTATGTGCCCGAACCGGACCTGCCCGCTGTCGAAACGGTATCGGGCGGAGGCATTGTCGTCTCCGGCGATTCGGTTCTGATCGATGTGAACACGGCCGGCGTCGGCCTGCTCATGGAGCTGCCCGGCGTGGGCGAGGTCATGGCGCAGCGCATCGTCGCCTACCGGCAGGAACACGGCCCGTTCGCCTGCGCCGAGGATCTTCTGGCCGTCAAGGGCGTCGGCCCCTCCACTCTCGAAAAACTACTGCCTTCTATCGCCCTGCGCTGAGCAGCGCCGAGGCGGGGGTACGCTGGGGACGCTGAGACCTCTGCCAAAGAGGCTCCGCCTCTCTGGACTCTCTGGCAGGGGGAATGATTCCCCCTGCACCCCTCAATTTGGGAAATTAAGCCTATCAAAAGAAAGAGTTGCCCGGCAACGCTTTCAGTGCGGGCCGGCTTTGCGTGTCGTAGGATACGTCAGGGGCTCTGCCCCAACCCTTGCCAAAGAGGCTCCGCCCTCTCTGGACTTTCCGGCAATGGGATACGCTGGGGTTACGGCGGGACTCTGTCCCGCACCCTGCTTAAGGGAATGATTCCCTTAAGAATCCTCAATATTGGTTGTTCGGTTCTATCGCTAAAAAGGATTGCCCGGCAAAACGTGCCGTTTGGGCCGGGCGATCATTAGCCATGGAAATTGCTGCCACCTAACAAAAGCGAACATCCAATTTTGCATAACGTAAGGCTGGCCCGCACAGGCGGCCAGTGGCCGCAGACATTTGCTGCCGCCTAACAGTAGATTACATTTGCTTTTTCATAGCGAAAGGCTGGCCCGCACGGTACGTGCTGCCAGCCTTATTTTATGTTTGGATAGTTGTTTAAACCCCCAATATGGGATTGCAAAGGGTGCGAACCCTTTGGCAGGGCGCGGGACAGCGTCCCGCCGTTCCTTTGCTCTATACAACAAGGCTGGCCCGCACGGTACGTGCTGCCGGCCTTATTTTATGTTTGGATAGTTGCTTTAATCCCCAATATGGGATTCTCAAGGGACGAAGTTCCTTGAGCAGGGCGCGGGACAGCGTCCCGCCGTTCCCTTGCTCCATACAACAAGGCTAGCCCGCGCAGTATGCGCAGCCAGCCTTGCTTTTTGCTCTGATAGTTGTTTTATCTCTAAATATGGGATTCTCAAGGGACATTGTCCCTTGAGCAGGGTCTTAGGGGCGGCGCCCCTAACGTAGCCCCGAACGCAGCCCCGTCGGCTTCGCTCACCGCCAGCCCTCGGTCTCGCCCAGCAGCATGAACTCGACCGAATCCGTCAGCGCGATGACAGAAGCCTCGATCACGTTGGAGGACACGCCCACCGTGGACCACACGTGCACGCCGTCTGTGGTTTCCATGCCCACTCGCACGCGCGAGGCCGTCCCGTTCATGTTGACCACGCGCACCTTGAAATCCTTGAGCCGCATGCGCCCGAGGCACGGGTAAAACCGCGAAAGCGCCTTGCGCACGGCCAGGTCGATGGCGTTGACCGGGCCGTCGCCCTCGTCCGCTGTGATCTCCACCTGCCCGTCCACGCGCACCTTCACATAGGCCTGCGCGTTCAGCTCGTTTTCCGGCTGGCGCGAGATCACGTGAAAATCCTGCAGTTCGAAAAAATGCCGCCTGCGCCCGAGCATGCCCAAAAGCCGCAGCTGCAGAGAAGCTTCCGCGCCTTCGAACGAATACCCCTCGGCTTCCAGCTCCTTGAGCTGAAACAGGATCTTCGCCGTCTCCGGGCTGGCCTTTGTCAGCCGCGGGTCGATCAGGCTCAGCCGCGTCATCAGCGCGCCGCGCCCGGCCACCTCGCTGACCAGATACCGCCGCTGCGCGCCCAGCGCCTGCGGGTCGATATGCTCGAACGAGCGCGCGTCCTTGAGCATGGCGTCGATGTGCATGCCGCCCTTGTGCGCAAAGGCGCTTCGGCCCACATAGGGGCTTTTTTCGTCCATGGGCAGGTTGGCGACATCCGCCACCGTGCGCGCCGCGGAACTGAGCCGCGCCATCGCGCCCTCGCAAAGGCAATCGCACCCGCATTTGAACATGAGATTGGGCAATATCGTGCAAAGGTTCGCGTTCCCGCAGCGCTCGCCGTATCCGTTCATCGTGCCCTGCACGTGCACGGCCCCGGCTTCTACCGCTGCAAGAGACGCCGCCGCTGCAAGGCCTGCGTCGTTGTGGCAGTGTATGCCCACGCATTCGCCCACAGCCTGCACCGCCGCGCGCACGCCCTTTGCGATGTCGCCCGGCAAGGTCCCGCCGTTCGTATCGCACAGGATTATGCGGTGCGCGCCCGCCTGCCTTGCCGCGCGCAGAACGGACAGGGCATAGGCCGGGTCGTCGCGCCAGCCGTCAAAGAAATGCTCCGCGTCAAAGAGCACCTGCAGCCCGCTGCCCGCAAGATAGCGCACGCTTTCGGCGATCATGCGCAGGTTCTCTTCCGCCGTCGTCAGCAGCACCTTTTCCACATGCAGGCGCGAAGTTTTGCCGAATATGGATACCGCCTTTGCGCCGCAGGAGACCAGCGCCCGGCATTCGGCGGAATCGGCCGGGTCTGCGCCCGGGCGGCAGGTGGACCCGAAGGCCGCGATCACGCTGTGCTGCAGGACCGGATTCTCGGCCAGATAGCGGAACAGCTGTTCGTCCTTCGGGTTGGAGGCCGGGTTGCCCGCCTCAAT
>JAFQGN010000310.1 GCA_017398245.1 Clostridia bacterium
CCTCTACCGGCTCGATCAGATCGAAACGACGGATTCCTCTTCCGGTACCGATGACCTCGGCCCGCTGCCTGCTGCAGCAAAGGCTCTTTTGTGGGCGCTCGGCGCGGCTTGGGCAGGCATCATCCTGTACATGCTTTCCGACACACTGAAGAAAAGGAAAAAATCCGCAAATGCGGGCAGATGATACAGCGCAATTAACATTGCTATGTATAATTAAACACGGTACCCCATGAATACGAAACCAAAAGGAGTAATGAACATGAAGAAGATCGCTGCTCTGGTTCTTGCCCTGCTGATGGCTCTTGGCTGCTTTGCCATGGCCGAAACCGTTGAACCCGACGTGAAGGGCGAAGGCGTTATGACCTATGCCGAGTACGCCGCTGCCGAGCTGGATTCCGAAGTGACCATCGAGACCTATGTGCAGAACAAACAGGGCTGGTGGGACGGCAAGGTGACCATGTACACCCAGGATAAGGATGGCGCCTACTTCATCTACAACATGCCCTGCACCGAAGAGGAGAACGAACTGCTCGTTCCCGGCACCAAGATCAAGGTGACCGGCTTCAAGGCTGAGTGGGCCGGCGAAGTCGAAATCGTCGACGCTACCTACGAAATCCTCGAAGGCTCCTACATCGCCGAGGCTACCGACGTGACCGCTCTGCTGGGCACCGAAGAGCTGATCGAGAAGCAGAACATGTTCGTGTCCTTCAAGGGCATGACCATCGAACCCAGCATCGACGCCAACGGCAACGAAGTTGCGTTCCTCTACGCTTGGGATGGCTCCGGCACCCCCGGCAGCAACCTGTACTTCAACGTTTCCGTGAACGGCGTTACCTACAACTTCTGCGTTGAATCCTACCTGACCGGCGCTGAGACCGAAGTCTACAAGGCTGTTGAAGCCCTGAAGATCGGCGACGTCGTCGACATGGAAGGCTATCTGTACTGGTACGAGGGCGTCAATCCGCACATCATCTCTGTTGTGCCCGCCGTCGCCGAATAATCGCTTCTGTAAAAGACCGTTTCCTTCGGGAAACGGTCTTTTTTTGTAAATTTGGACAAGCAGCCGCATCTGTCCATTGAAAAACCTTTCTGCGCGCCCTATACTGAAATACGATGCAAACCGAAACAGAGGTGCAAACATGGCAAATACCCATACCGAAACCTTCACCCTGCGCCCTGCACAATGCGACATGGGCTACCTTTGGAGGCCGAGCGCGATCCTTGAAACCATGCAGGATACGGCAGGCGTGCACAGCATCCATATCGGCGTGGACAGGAACACGCTTTTGCAAAACGGCGGCCTGATCTGGATCGTGACCCGCCTGAAAGTGGAAATGACGCGCATGCCCCGCTCCGGCGAAACGATCACTCTGGAGACCTATCCCACCGCCCCGCGCCACATGTTCTTCCCCCGCTCGCATATCTTCCGCGATGAAAGCGGCGAGCAGATCGGCTCTGCCAACAGTCTCTGGGCTACGATGGATTTCGAAAACCGTCGAATGGTCAAAAGCGAGTTCGTGCTTTCCAAAATGCCTGATAACAGCGATCTTTCGCCCGCAGCAGGCATTCCCGCCACCATCCGCGCGCTCGACAGCGATATTGAGGAAGGGCTCATCCTGCCCCAATATACCGATCTGGACGTGAACGAGCATGTGAACAACACCAAATATCTGGATTGGTGCTGCAACGCACTGGGCGTGGAGACGATGTCGAAGATGTATATCTCCTCCTTCGATATCAATTACGATAACGAGATCCGCCCCGGCGTCAATATCCAAACCCAGCTCACCCGCAATGGCGATCGCTTCTCGTTCCTTGGCTTCAGCGGAGAGACAAAGCATTTCAGCATCGGCGGCGTGCTCTTCCCTCGCGATTAAGCGGGCCACGCGCATGTGCAACAGAACTGTTTCCGGAGCATAAAAATTCTGTATACAGGCCGCGCGCGTATTGACTTAAGCGGCGAAAAATGCCATAATAGAGCATAATGAATCGTCTGCGCAAAAGCCTTTATCCGCTATGTGCGGCATTCAAACAAATTTTTCCGGAGGTAATGAACATGAAGCATATTAAGACTCTCGAAACCCGTAACCTGTGCGCCAGCGCCAAGAACGGCGGCTGCGGCGAGTGCCAGACTTCCTGCCAGAGCGCCTGCAAGACCAGCTGCGGCATCGCCAACCAGCAGTGCGAAAAGAAGTAAACCTCTATTGCATTTGAAATGCCGCCGTTTCCGGCGGCATTTTTCGCGTTACAAAAAGCCCGGGGCCTGCCCCCGAATCAAAGGAGAAACCTGAAATGATCCATCAGTATCAGCTCGGCGGCTACAACATCGTTCTAGATATCTGCTCCGGCTCCGTGCACGTGGTCGACGAGGTCGCCTACGATATCATCGCCATGTTCGAACAGCACGACAAAGAGACGATCCTGCGCGCCATGCAGGAAAAATACGCCGGGCGCGAGGATATCAGCAGCGCGGATATCGAAGAATGCTACGATCAGGTGGTCGAACTCAAGGAAAGCGGCAAGCTCTTCGTACCGGACACCTTCGAACCCGTGGCCGGCCAGCTGAAAGAAAAGACCGCCGGCGTTGTCAAGGCGCTGTGCCTGCACATCGCCCACACCTGCAATCTGAACTGCTCCTATTGCTTTGCCAGTCAGGGCAAATACCACGGCGACAGGGCCGTGATGAGCTTTGAAGTCGGCAAGCAGGCGCTGGATTTCCTCATCGCCAATTCCGGCACGCGCCGCAATCTGGAGGTCGATTTCTTCGGCGGCGAACCGCTGATGAACTTCGATGTCGTCAAGCAGCTTGTCGCCTATGCCCGTTCCATCGAAAAGGAGTATAACAAAAACTTCCGCTTCACTTTGACAACGAACGGCATGCTCATCGACGACGACGTGATCGAATTCGCCAACAAGGAATGCTACAACGTCGTGCTCAGTCTGGACGGCCGCAAGGAGATCCACGATCGGTTCCGCGTGGACTATGCGGGCAACGGCAGCTGGAAAAAAATCGTGCCCAAGTTCCAGAAGCTGGTTCAGTCCCGCGGCGGCAAGGGCTACTATATGCGCGGCACCTTCACCCACGCCAATCCGGATTTCCTCAAGGATATCCAGGTCATGCTGGATCTGGGCTTTAGCGAGCTGAGCATGGAGCCCGTCGTCTGCGCGCCCGGAGACCCGAGCGAGCTCACGCAGGAAGATCTGCCCATCGTGCTCGATCAGTACGAAAAGCTGGCGGAACTCATGCTGCAGCGCGACAAGGAAGGCCGTCCCTTCACCTTCTATCACTATATGATCGACCTGACCGGCGGCCCGTGCATCTACAAGCGCATTTCCGGCTGCGGATCCGGCACCGAATACATGGCCGTCACTCCGTGGGGCGATCTCTACCCTTGCCACCAGTTCGTGGGCGAAGAGAAGTTCAAGCTGGGCGATATCTGGAACGGCGTGGACAACACCGAAGTGCGCGAGGAATTTGCCTCCTGCAACGTCTACGCGCGCCCCGAATGCCGCGATTGCTGGGCCAAGCTGTACTGCTCCGGCGGCTGCGCGGCCAACGCCTACCATTCCACCGGCTCCATCAAGGGCGTGTACAAATACGGCTGCGAGCTGTTCAAAAAGCGCATGGAATGCGCCATTGCCGTACAGGTCGCCCGCGCCTTTGGCGACGACGAATGATGAATACCCCCATTTGCGATTTTGTGCGCGCCTATGCCACCAAAAGCGCGCTGCG
>JAFQGN010000311.1 GCA_017398245.1 Clostridia bacterium
GCCCCATGCCGCAGACTCGCTTCGTGCTGAGCAAGGCGCTCGATCTGCACCTGCCGGTCATCATTGTGGTCAACAAGACCGACCGCCCCGACGCCCGCAGCGCCGAAGTCTCCGATGAGACCCTCGAGCTGATTTTGGAGCTTGGCGCGGACGAGAGCCTGATCGAAACTCCCGTTGTCTATGCGTCCGGCCGCGATGGCTGTGCTTCCCGCTCTCCCGAAGAGCACGGCACCGATCTGACCCCTCTGTTCGACGCCATCCTTGAGCATATTCCCGCTCCCGAAGGCGATCCGGACGGCGATCTGCAGTTGCTCATCTCCACGATTGACTACAACGAGTACGTTGGCCGCGTAGGCATCGGCCGCATCGAGCGCGGCAATGTCGAGCTCAACCAGATGGTCGTTCGCTGCAATTACGAAACGCAGAAGGCCGACGCCCCTGTGCGCCTGGCCAGCTTGTTTGAATTCGAAGGTCTCAAGCGCGTTCCGTGCGAAAAGGCCAGCGTCGGCGATATCGTCGCCATTTCCGGTATTGAAGACATCGCCATCGGCGATACCATCTGCGTGCCCACCGCCGTCGAACCGCTGCCGTTTGTCAAGATCGACGAGCCGACCGTTTCCATGACCTTCTGCGTAAACGACAGCCCGTTTGCCGGCACCGAAGGCCAGTTCGTCACCAGCCGCCACCTGCGCGCGAGGCTGATGAAGGAACTGCAGACCGACGTTTCCCTGCGCATAGAAGAGACCGAATCCACAGACAGCTTCAAGGTTTCCGGCCGCGGCGAGCTGCATCTGTCCGTTCTGATCGAAACCATGCGCCGCCAGGGCTACGAGTTCCAGGTCACCCGCCCGGTCGCTCTGGAAAAGGAGATCGACGGCGTTCGCATGGAGCCGTTTGAGAAGCTGGTGTGCGACGTTCCGAACGCCTGCGTGGGCACTGTTATCGAAAAGATCGGCGGCCGCAGGGGAACCATGACCGAGATGATCGCCATGGAGACCCGCACCCGCCTCTCCTTCGACGTCCCCTCCCGCGGTCTGTTCGGCTACCGCAACGAGTTCATGACCGATACCCGCGGCGAAGGCATCATGAGCGCCGTGTTCGATCAGTACGCCCCCTATGCCGGCGATATTGAAATGCGCAAGAACGGCTCTCTCGTGGCGACGGAATCCGGCGTGGCGACGAGCTATGCCCTATTCTACATTCAGGATCGCGGCACGCTGTTTATCGATACCGGCGTGAAGGTCTATGCCGGCATGATCGTCGGTCACACCACCCGCCCCGGCGATATCGACGTGAACGTGTGCAAAAAGAAGCACCTGACTTCCATCCGCAACGCCGCCGGCGCGGAAGAAGCACTGAAGATCACCAACGTGCGCATCCCGACCATGGAAGAGGCGATGGAATACATCAGTGATGAAGAGCTGATCGAATTCACGCCCAAGTCCATCCGCCTGCGCAAGCGCGAACTCAGCGCCGAACAGCGCAAGAAGGACGCCAGCAAGCTCAAGAACAACGTGTAAGCATTATATTGAAGCAAAGAGCACCCCTGCGCATAACAGATTTATGCGCAGGGGTGTTTTGTCGATTCGCACGCATCTTTTTGCGTATTTGCTCTTGCATTGCGCATGTCGTTGCGTTATAATGTATGTATTCAAACAGAGGAGGCGATATATATGATCTCGATTTGCGGTTTGGACTGCTCCCGATGCGACTGGAAAGACTCCTGCAGAGGCTGTGCCGAAACAAACAGCAGGCCGTTCGGAGGCGAAATATGTCCTCTTGCAAAATGTTCTGCTGAAAACGGCGTTCAAAGCTGTGAAAAATGCGCTTCCCGCTGTGCTTTGAAGGCAAAGCTGATCGACGAGTTCAACGCACTTGCAATCGCCGATATGCCGCAGATCACGGAGCTTTATGCGCTGGGCGGTCCGATCGTGAACATGGAATACCCTCTGCCCGGCGGGCAAACCGCCAAATTCTGGAATGACAAGGGCATATATCTTGGCAATCAGGTGCATAAAACCGGAAGCGAGCGCTGCTATGGCCTCGCCGCCGATGAAAAGTATCTTCTCGTATGCGAGTACGGCGAAAACGGCGCCGACCCGGAGATCGTGGTATTCAAGCGCAGAAAATAAAATAGAAGGCCGGGGTACCAACTCCGGCCTTTTCTCAATACACGATAACTGTCGTGCCAGCCGCACAATTGCTGTGGATCCACTTGGCGTCCTCTACCGCAAGGCGCACGCAGCCATGCGAAGCCGGGCTGCCCAGCTTATAGACAGAGCCCCACAGCAAGGTATCCTCGTCCTTTTCCGAATACAGAACGGAATGGAACCAGATATTGCCATAAATATAATACGGGTATTGCGCCCAGCAATCGTACTTTTTGAAATAATGCCATTTGGGCCCGGGACCGGTGTTTTTGAAAGTGCCTTTGGGCGTGGGCGTATCGGCAAGGCCAGTCGAGCAGGTCATCGTGCGCACAAGGCGCGTGTATTCGTAATTGTCGTCCAGCGCATAGGCATATACCTTCTGCTTTTCGATGGACACCTTGAGCTGATACCCCTTCAGCGCGCCTTTGATATCCTTGCTGTACAGTTTTGTCAGAGTTGCTACATCTGCAATGCCCGTTGTGTTCAGACCGTTTCGTTTTTGAATACGCTGCACGGCAGCCGCTGTCGCGGAGCCATATTGCCCATCGCCTGAGCCGGCTTCAAACCCGTACAGCGTAAGCCTGCGCTGCATCCTGGCGACCTCCGCGCCCTGATCGCCCTTTTGCAAAGCAGCCGGAGCGGGGTCAAACTGCTCAAAAAACATTTCCTGCAGATATGGATCGGCTGCGCCATCGGGTTCTATGCTGTATCCGCGCTCGACAAGGCATTGCTGCATCAGTCGCACGGCATTCCCCGTGGCCGGGCCATAGCTCCCATCGGCAGAGCCGTTCAAAAAACCATAGAGCCTGAGCTGCTCCTGCAGGTTCTTAACGCCTGCTCCCCGCGCGCCGTTTTGCAAGGGTTCGTACCGGGCAGGCTTTGCGTTGTCGGCAAACAGTTTTTCGCGCAATTCCCGGTCGATCGCGTTGCCTTCGCCGCCCGCTTCGAAATAGCGAAACAGTTCTATGCCATAGGCAGTGTCCGGACCAAAGCCCCCGTCTGTTTCAGCGGGATAATCCAGTTCTCTCAGCCTTTTTTGCACAGCGAGCACAGCCGGTCCGCTCTCCCCCGGCTTCAGCGTGCGCCCGCCGTTCTCCCATTGCCCTTCTGTCAGCATGGCGAGCAGCGCGCTGGAGATCGCCGTTTCCGGCTCAAGATCGTCGATATACGCTTGTTCAACGCCAAGATCCTGCAGATACAGCTTCACATCCGACACAGCCCGAGCTGTCGCCGGGCCGTAGATCCCATCCGCATTGCCGGAGAGAAATCCATATTTCTTCATTGTGCGCTGCATGGCCTGCACTTCTTCGCCCCGCATGCCAATATCGAGCATCGTTTGTAGAGGGTCTGCCTGCATACGCAGCACGTGTTCCGCATCCTCTTTTCCAAGCTCTGCCCCGGCCTGCACAGCAAGGAGAAAAAGCAGCACGAGAACAACGGCCGCCCCTTTTATCTTCATATCCACCGCCCTTTCTTCCGCTTCTCTCGTGCTATTGTGCACAAAAGGACACAAACAAATACCCGTGCGGACGATTTCGCACGGGTATTTCATGATCGATATGGATTCTCAGTGGCGGATCTCGTCATCCAGAACGGAAACGAAGCGCTCCTTATGCAGATTGCGCATGGTCCGCACGGTATAAAGCGAATTGTACAGGTTCTGCGCGCCGTCCACGATCAGCGTGACGCCGACAAGGTTCGTGAGCACATGCTCAGCTTCCTCCTGGAAGAAGATGAGCACAACGGCTGCCACAGATGTTATCAGCGCTCCTACAAGGATGAGCCACCAGCAGCGCATGCCGAACTTTTTCGCATCGATCGCCGTCTGCGTTTTGAACGCGCCGTCTATCAGCACAAAAATGCCGACAAAGGAAGCCACCTGTGCAATGGACGGGTCTTTACGCAGCAAAAACGCAATGCCGAGCACCGCTACAAAAATGCCGAGCGCCAAATCAAACTGGAATGCAAGCCCGTATGGATCTTTGCTGAAATAGCCGAATATTTTGGCACCCGCAAACAGAAGCATAAGCGCGCCAAGAATGATGCACAGGATCCGCAGCATTGCGTCCGGCATCGACAGGAACAGAACTCCTGCCGCGCTCAGCAGCACCGAACAGCCTATATACAAGCCCTTTGCACAGAAAATGGTCTTCAC
>JAFQGN010000037.1 GCA_017398245.1 Clostridia bacterium
CTGCAGCATGGCATCGTGATGGCGGCGATCGCCGGTTCGCTCGCGTTGCAGAACGATTTTGCGGCGCAGGAAATGCTGCCGGTGCTGGCTTCTCCGCTGATCGCGACGGTTTCGGTGTATGCGCTGTGCTTTGCGCTGAGTACGCTGTTTTCGCGCACCGGGCCGATGCAGGCGATCGGCTTTGCGGGCGTGCTGCTTTCGTACATGCTGCAGATCGTGAGCCGGATGGGGGAGAGGATGGAGATGCTGGGGCGCGCGTCGATCTTCGCGCTGTGCGATGTGCGCGCGATCCTTGAGCGCGGCGCGATCTCAGCGCAGGAGATCGGCGCGGGCGCTTTGATCACGCTGGTTTCGCTGGCGTTTGCGCTCTTCGTGTTCGACCGGCGGCAGCTGGTGTAATGCAAAAAGACCGGACGTAAGTCCGGTCTTTTTTGTATGGAAGCTCATTTGAGCGCACTTTCGTGGTTCTTCGCATCGATCAGGATTGTTTTGCAGTTGGGGCAGCAAAAGCTTTCGACATGATGCAGATCGACCAGAGGGATTCGCAGGCGCAGGGCGTATTTTTCGCTGCGGTCGGGGTTTACGCTGATGTGGTGCTTGCGTTCGCTCCAGATGGCTCCGCCGCAGTTGAGGTAGCCGGGCAGCATTTCGGTATTGCAAAAGGGGCATTTCATGGGAATGGCTCCTTAATAGGGGTAAAAAAGAGCCGAACCCGAGGGGTTCGGCTCGTTTGCGTGAAAATTAGTACTTTTCGCGCTTGGTGTAGTGGGTGTGCAGCAGCTCGTGCGCCTTGTGGCTGTTGGGCTGGCCGAAGTACTCGTCGTAGAGCTTCTGGATGGCCAGGCTCTCGTGAGACTTACGGACAGACTTGCCGGCATCCTCAGAATAGAGGGCCTTGGCGCGCAGGGCCTTGACATCGATGTCTTCGCGCTCGGTCGGGGAGACGATCGGCTGGCCGCCGCCGTTGATGCAGCCGCCCGGGCAGCCCATGACTTCGATGAAGGTGTAGGACTTTTCGCCAGCCTTCACGGCATCCAGCAGCTTGGCAGCGGCGCCGGTGGAGTGGGCGATGGCGACCTTGACATCCAGGCCGGCCAGGTTGTAGGAAGCTTCCTTGACGCCTTCGAAGCCGCGGACGTCTTCGAAATCGAGCTTGGGCAGCTTCTCGCCGGTGATGACTTCGTAAGCGGTACGCAGGGCAGCTTCCATAACGCCGCCGGTGACGCCGAAGATGACGGCGGCGCCGGTGGACTCGCCGAGCATCTCGTCGAAGTCTTCATCGGGCAGCTTGGTGAAGTTGATGCCGGCGGTGCGGATCATGCGGGCGAGTTCACGGGTGGTGATGACGATATCGACATCGGCCATGCCGTCGTGGCCCAGTTCCGGCCTCTTGGCTTCGAACTTCTTAGCGGTGCAGGGCATGACGGAAACGACGACGATGTTCTTCGGGTCGATGCCGTTCTTCTCTGCGAAGTAGCTCTTAATGACAGCGCCTTCCATCTCGTGCGGGGACTTGCAGGAAGACAGGTTCGGGATGAAGTCCGGATAGTAGGTTTCGCAGAACTTGATCCAGCCCGGGGAGCAGGAAGTGATCATCGGCAGGACGCCGCCTTCCTTCACGCGGGTGACCAGTTCGGTAGCCTCTTCCATGATGGTCAGGTCGGCAGCGAAATCGGTATCGAAGACCTTATCGAAGCCGAGGCGACGCAGGGCAGCGGCCATCTTGCCGGTGCAGGCAGTGCCGATGGGCATGCCGAATTCCTCGCCCAGAGCGGCGCGGACGGCCGGGGCGGGCTGCACGACGACGTACTTGTTGGGATCGGCGATGGCGTCCCAAACTTCCTGGGTGTCGTCCTTCTCGGTCAGAGCGCCGGTCGGGCAGACGTTGATGCACTGGCCGCAGTTGATGCAGGCGGTGTCAGCCAGATTCAGGCCCCAAGCGGGAGCGATCTGGGTCTTAAAGCCGCGGTTGACCGGGCCGATGACGCCGACGTTCTGCACCTTGGAGCAGACGGCGACGCAGCGACGGCACAGCACGCACTTTTTGTTGTTGCGGATGATGGAGGGGTTGACCATATCGACGAAACCGTCGGTCATGGTGCCTTCGAACAGGTCCTCATCGTCCACGCCGTATTCCTGGCACAGCTTCTGGAATTCGCAATTGGTGGAACGCACGCAAGAGAGGCACTTCTTCTCATGGTTGGAGAGAAGCAGCTGCAGGTTGGTCTTGCGGGCGGCACGGATCGCGGGGGTGTTGGTCTTGATGTTCATGCCTTCGGCGGCGGGCAGAACGCACGCAGCCTGCAGGCCGCGGCCGCCGCCCTCTACCAGGCACAGACGGCACGCGCCGATCTCGTTGAGATCTTTCATATAGCACAGCGTCGGGATGGTGACGCCGGCGGCCTTGGCGGCCTCAAGCACGGAAGTACCGGCAGGTACGCTTACCGGAATTCCGTCGATGGTCAGATTGATCATGCTCATTTTCCGCTTTCCTCCTTATTACTTCTTGGAGATGGCGCCGAACTTGCACTTGTCCATGCAGACGCCGCACTTGAGGCACTTCTCGGTATCGATTACATGCGGCTGCTTGACCGCGCCGGAGATGGCGCCGGCCGGGCAGTTGCGGGCGCACAGAGTGCAGCCCTTGCACTTATCGGCATCGATGACGTACTGCAGCAGGTTCTTGCAGACGCCGGCCGGGCAGCGCTTTTCATAGATGTGGGCCTCATACTCGCTGCGGAACTGGCGCAGGGTGGACAGAACCGGGTTCGGAGCGGTCTGGCCCAGGGCGCACAGGGAACCGGTGCGGATGGTTTCGGCCAGGTTTTCGAGGCGCTCGATGTCGCCGTCTTCACCCTTGCCATCGCAGATGCGGTCCAGGATCTCCAGCATGCGGCGGGTACCGATACGGCAGGGAGTGCACTTGCCGCAGGACTCGTCAACGGTGAAGTCCAGGAAGAAGCGGGCGATGTCAACCATGCAGTTGTCTTCGTCCATGATGATCATGCCGCCGGAGCCCATCATGGAGCCGGCCGCGACCAGGTTGTCGAAGTCAATCGGGGTGTCCAGAGCGCTGGCCGGGAGGCAGCCGCCGGACGGACCGCCGGTCTGCACGGCCTTGAAGGCCTTGCCGCCGGGGCAGCCGCCGCCGATGTCATAGATGATCTCGCGCAGGGTGGTGCCCATCGGGATTTCGACCAGGCCGGCGTTGACGATCTTGCCGCCCAGAGCGAAGACCTTGGTGCCCTTGGAGCGCTCGGTACCCATGGAAGCGAACCATTCCCAGCCCTTGAGGATGATCTGGGCGATATTCGCGTAGGTTTCAACGTTGTTCAGAACGGTGGGCTTGCCGAACAGACCCTTGACGGCCGGGAACGGCGGACGCGGGCGAGGCTCGCCGCGCTTGCCTTCGATGGAGTTCATCAGAGCGGTTTCTTCGCCGCAGACGAACGCGCCGGCGCCCAGACGGATGTGCAGGTCGAAATTGAAGCCGGTGCCGAAGATGTCCTGACCCAGCAGGCCGTATTCCTTGGCCTGATCGATAGCGATCTGCAGGCGCTTAACGGCGATCGGGTACTCAGCGCGGACATAGACGTAGCCTTCGTCGGCGCCGATAGCATAGGCGGCGATAGCCATAGCTTCGATGATGGCGTGCGGGTCGCCTTCCAGAACGGAGCGATCCATGAACGCGCCCGGATCGCCTTCGTCAGCGTTGCAGGCAACGTACTTCTTGCCGGTGGAGCCCATGGCGAAGCGCCACTTGCGGCCGGTGGGGAAGCCAGCGCCGCCGCGGCCGCGCAGGCCGGACTTTTCGATGCAATCGACGACCTCTTCACGGGTCATCTCGGTCAGAGCCTTCGCCAGGGCCTTGTAGCCGTCAAAGGCGATGTACTCGTCGATGTTTTCCGGATCGATAACGCCGCAGTTGCGCAGAACGATGCGCTTCTGCTTCTGATAGAACGGGATCTCGTCCAGCGGCTTGACTTCCTTCACGGTAGCGTCTTCGGTGCCGGAGAAGAGCAGGCGCTCGACGATGCGGCCCTTGACCAGATGCTCGTTGACGATCTCGTCGACGTCGGCGAGCTGCACATGGCTGTAGAACGCGCCTTCCGGATAGACGATGACGACGGGGCCGGCGGCGCACAGGCCGAAGCAGCCGGTGCGGACGATCTTGACTTCCTTGTCGAGGCCCTTTTCCTGAAGCAGGGTCTCAAAGCGCTCCTGCAGCTTGGGGGAACCGGAAGAAGTACAGCCGGTGCCGCCGCAGATCAGAATGGTGGAACGGAAAAGCTCCATTTTGCCTACCTCCTAATAGTATGCCTTGGCGCACGCGCCCCTATTGCCAGGCGCTGCGCCGCTTGCGGTTTTTAGCGGAAGCTTACTTCTCCGCCTCTCCGATGGTGTATTCCATAACGGGCTGGCCGTTGACGATGTGGTCCGCGACGATCTTGGCGACCATTTCCGGCTTGACGTGCACATAGGTGACCTTTTCCTTGCCGGGGCAGGTGACTTCAACGATCGGCTCGTAGCGGCACATGCCGATGCAGCCGGTCTGAGCGACGACGACGTCCTTCAGGCCGCGCTTGCCGACTTCTTCCATAAAGCCGGTCAGAACCGGGCGGGCGCCGGCGGCGATGCCGCAGGTAGCCATGCCGACGGCGATACGGGTGCCTTCGCGTTCGCGGCGGAGATTGACCTTGCTCAGCGTCCTCTGGCGGATGGCTTCGAGTTCAGCTACGGATTTCATAGTGGTTTGCACCTCCAAATTTTCGGTATGCATAGAACCTTCGGGCGTACGGGGCCCCAAGGCCCGTTATTGTACAGGCGTTGCAGCCTGAGCGAGTCCCTCGCGCAGATCGTCCTGCATCCACAGAACGACTTCGGGCGTGTTCAGGGGAACATCCTCCCCAAGCACCTGCCGGATCATGGCGGTATCGAACACATAGGGCTCGGCGCCCTCCGAATAGACAAGGCGGAAATCCGGCTTGTCGGGAGAGCCGATGACGAGCGCTGTCATGGTTTCGGCAAGATCGCCCATGGGGGGCAGATCTACATGAGAAAGCTGGAATTCAAGATGCAGCGTGGTGCCCTTGCCAAGCTCGCTTTCGATGCGGAAGGTGCCTTCGCACATTTCGCAAAGCTGCTTGATCATCGGGATGCCCAGGCCGACCTTGCGCGTTTTGCGCGTGGTGGTGAAGGGGCTGGTCACCTTTGCGACGAATTCCTTGCTCATGCCGCAGCCGTCGTCTTTGATCAGGATCACGAGCGTGTCGGCTTCGCGATCGAGAGTGACGCTGATCTCAACGCAGGATGCGCCGGCTGTGACCGAATTCTGTGTCAGATCGAGGATATACAGCGCAAGCTCGTTCATAATCCTTACTTCTGGTAAGAGGCGAGGATGCCCGGCACCTTGTCCGGAGTGAGACGGCCGTAAACGTCGTCGTTGATCATCATGACCGGGGCGAGGCCGCAAGCGCCGAGGCAGCGGGTGTCACGGATGGTGAACAGGCCGTCGGAAGTGGTCTTGCCGACCGGGGTGGCCAGAGTCTCGGAGACTTTTTCGAGGACGTCCTTGGAGCCCTTGACGTAGCAGGCGGTGCCCATGCAGACGCCGATGATATACTGGCCGCGGGCCTCGAGGGAGAACTGGGAATAGAACGTAGCCACGCCGTAAACTTCGGCCAGCGGCACGTTCAGGCCCTCAGCGATGCGGGTCTGGATATCCTTGGTAACGCAGCCAAAGATATCCTGCGCGCCCTGCAGAGAACGCATGACGGCGCCTTCCTGTCCCTTCAGAGACATGATGACCTTGTCAAGTTCTGCATACATTTCCTGAGTAAATGCCGGCATTGGTAATTACCCTCCTTCATGGATGCTTTGTTGTTCGGAGACATCAGTATATGTGAAATAAATACTGACACTTTGCCACTCTCTATTCTATCATACCCATGCTTGAAAGCAATGCGATACGGAGAATATTTTACAAAAAGTTTTCTGTTAAACCACACAAACAGGATATCTTTTATCGATAATTTTTTATCGATTGAAAAAACGCCTGCGGGGTGGGCTCGTCCAGCTCCAAAAACACCTCGCGCTCGAGGATATTTTCGAGGTAATGGGCGTCGGAAGAGTGCAGCTGCATAAGGGGCGGTATGCCCTTTGGCGGCAGGGGAAAGTCCCGCGAGACTTCCAGCGCGGAGAAGGGCAGATCCGACGGGAGGAAGCCGAGCGCGTTCAGGATGCCGTTGGAGCCGCGGTTGATATGGGCCGGAATGGCCAGGCCGCCGGCTTCGAGGATCATGGGAACGAGCTCGTCCACGCCCTTATCGAGGGCGGAGATGAGCAGCTTTTCCTCCTCGCGCACGGGTTCGTCGTCTTCGCTCAGCTGCGTTTGGGGGCCGAACAGATCGGGCCGGTTGGGGATGGCGGGCAGGAAGGGGTAGATCAACTCGGAAAAGGCGACGGCCTCTTCGACCGTTTGGAAATAGGCCAGAAGGTGCGCCTCTTCTCGGGTGGTCAGCTCCAGCCCGGGCAAAAGGGCAAGGCCCATGACATCGGCCACGGCCTTGATGGCCGGCAGATGCATGGCGGTGTTATGGTCGGTTACGGCGATCATATCCAGTTCCTTGAGCTTGGACATGCCAACGATATTGTTGGGGGTCATCAGCTCGTCTCCGCAGGGGGAGAGGCAGGAATGGATATGCAGATCTACCGCGCACTTCATGATTACTTGCCCATCAGGCCTGCGCCGTACATCTGCCCGCAGAGCTCGTAGGCGCTCTTGGGGGAGGAGAGCATGGCGATGCCTTCTTCTTCGGCCTTGGCGGCCACTTCGTCCGGAATGGCGGCGCCTTCGGGAACGATGACGCAGGCCATATCGTGCAGCGTGGCGACGGCCACGACGTTCATATGCGTCTGCACGGTGATCCACGCCATGCCGGGCTTGCCGTGGGCCATGACCCAGGAGAGCAGATCGCAGCTGTAGCCGGATTCGATATCGGCGGTGAGATCTACATTCTTGGTGACCAGCTGCGCGCCGGTCAGTTCGATCAGTTCTTTTATATTCATCGGTATTCATCCTTTCGTTTATGAGTCGGTTGCATATTCTTCCGGCGGGTTGCCGGGAGATGTTTCGGGAAATGGGGGAAGGTCTTCCAGCAGATGTGCAAACTGCGCGGGCATGGAAGCTTCGTTCGCCTGCAGGCGAAGAAGCTCGCTGCCGCCGCGCCAGTGGATCTCGACGAGCATGTCGCGCAGTTCCTCCTGCACAGGGCCGCTTGCGCGGGAGAGGATGAGCTGCGGCTCCCAGCTGTACAGGGCTGTGCCCCCGGCGGCGATGTCCGCGCATTCATTATACCATATCGGCGAGGCGAGCGCATCGCACATTTTCTGGCTGAGGCCGACGGTGATGCGCACATCGCGCAGAATCTGGCCGGTTGTATTCTGCAAAACGAGATCGTAATGCACGGGGCGGCTGTCTGCGGAGGAGGCGTGTTCATCCGGCACATCGCAAAGGCGGAAGCCCACGGTGAAGAAGCGGCTTTCGGCGGCGTCGACGGCCGAGGCGTATTGCGCGGGGGTATAGGGTTTGCCCTCGCGCAGAACGGTTTTCGGCGCGCTGCAGCCGGACAGCAGAAGCGCAATGGCCGCAAGGAGCGCGCACAGGGGCCGGTTCGGGCGGCGCATAGGGTCACGCTCCTTTTTGAGCCGGTTTTTTTGAGGAAGTGCTTCTTTGGCGCGGAAGGCCTTCTTTTTTGTACAGGCCGCTGTTTACCGCGTGAAGGGGCGTGCGGTGCGCATGCTCCTATTGTTTGTCGCGCGTCTGTTCGGAGATATCCATCATGCGGGCGGCCATTTCGCGCACCTGTTCTTTGAGAAGGAACATGCAGTCCATTTCGCGCGCGTAGCCGGCGACGATATCCTCGGCCAGGGCGCGGCAGGTGGGCGAGCCGCAGCTGCCGCAATCGAGCCCGGGCAGCTTTTTGCAGGTGGCTTCGATCTTGTCCATTTTGGCCAGAGCCGATTTGAAATCGGTATCGAGCTTCATGGATTCGAGCGAGCGGATAGGCTCATCAAAGGCGAGGCGCTTGCGCATATCGGTCAGGAGGGTATCGGAAACGGTATCCTCCGGGGTGAGCTTGGGCAGCTTGCTGACCAGACCGCGGATGCGGTTGCGGGCGAGGTAGAGGTTTTCGAACGCGATGGGGCCGCCGACGCAGCCGCCCACGCATGCAAGGCCTTCGAAGAAGCGCAGATCGGGCAGCTGATCGTTTTCGATGGCCTCCAGAACGCGGCTGACGTTGTCAATGCCGTCCACCGCAAGGGCTTCTTCCAGACCGAGCATGGCGCATTCGCCGCCCGAGCGCGCCCAGCCGATGCCCAGCGCCGTCTGGCGGCTGTCGGTATCGTAGGTTACGAGGGTATCGCGCCGCAGCTGGTGGCTGAGCAGGCCGTAGATCTCCAGCATGGAGATGGCGCCGTCCACTTCGGATTTGGCATGGCCGATGGGGTTGCGGATGGCGGTGGCCTTCGCCGGGCAGGGGGTGATGAAGAAGCAGCCCACTTCGTCGCGCGAGCAGTCCATTTCGGCGCAGAATTCATCCTTGGCCATGATGGCCGCGGCCTCCATAGGGCTTTTGACATCGACGATATTGTCGATCAGGTCCGGGAAGCGGATCTGAATAAGGCGCATGACGGCCGGGCAGGCGGAGGAGATGAGCGGCTTGGGGCAGTCGGGATCGCGCAGCTTTTCCTGTATGGCGCGGGCGACGACCTCGGCCCCGCGGGCAACGTCAAACACGGCGTCAAAGCCCATGCGCCTCAGGCCGCTCGGTATGCTGGCCACGTTTTTGAGGTTTTTGAACTGGCCGTACAGCGTGGGCGCGGGAAGCGCGATCTTATAGCGGAAACGGTTGATGGAGGAGAGAGGATCGGTCACGGCCACTTTGGCGTGGTGCTGGCAGACGCGGATGCATTCGCCGCAATCGATGCACAGATCGTCCACAATTTTGGCGCGGCCGCCGCGAATGCGGATGGCCTCGGTGGGGCAGCGCTTGAGACAGTTTGTACAGCCCACGCACTTGCCTTTATCGAGCCTTACGGAGTGATGGTTCAGTTCCAATGCTGCGCCTCCTTTAGCGGTTTATGGAAAGTTCAGGCAAGGGCAAAGATCATTTCGATCTTGGTGCCCGTACCCACTTTGGACTGGATATTGAAGGTATCGGCATTGCGGGCCATGTTGCTCAGGCCCATGCCGGCGCCAAAGCCCATCATGCGCGCGTCGTCGCTGGCGGTGGAATAGCCCTCCTGCATGGCGCGCTCGATATCCGGAATGCCGGGGCCGACGTCGGTCACGAAGAGGGTGATATCGTTCTCGCCCACGACCAGCTCCATCTCGCCGCCGTCGGAATGGATGACGAGGTTGATCTCGGCTTCGTACGATGCGATGGAGATGCGGCGGATGACGCCTGAGGAAACGCCGAGCTTCTTTAAGATACGTTTGATCTTGCCCGAGGCTTCGCCCGCGGTGACAAAATCATCGGCGGCGACGGGAAAAACTTCTCTTAATTCTGCCATGCTCATATACCTCGCTTGATCGCATTCAGGCCGTTGGAATAGAGGATGCCGCTGGAGACATACATGCCGTTGCGGGTGGACATGACGAGGATCTCGTTCTCTTCCGCCATTTCCAGAATGTCGTCGGAAGGCTTTTTGCCGCGCACGAACACCACGCAGTGGATATCCAGCATTTCGCAGGTACGCATGACCTGGGTGTTCAGAAGGCCGGTGAGGAGCACCATGTTCTCCTTGGGAAAGGCCAGAACGTCGCTCATCATATCGCCGGAAAAGGCGGTGAGCAGTTCCATTTCAAGCTGGTCTTTGCCGGTGTATACCTCTGCTTCCAGAAGCTGAGCGATCTCGGCAGCTTTCATTGTATATCGTCCTCCTTGGGAATGTTATGGATGCGCTTAAAACCTTAACATCATTATACAGGTATACAGGCGGTAAATCAATCCCGGGGCGGGGTATTCTTGTTGGCAAATTTCCCTATACGGGCTGAGGTACAGCCGTATATTGTGCCTGACGACGATGTGTGTGTACAACATGGAGTGGATGTGTTGCTGGGAGCGGGGAGCTCTGGTATACTAAAGACAAGACTTGTGCCAATAAGGAGAAGGTAGAAAATGAAGAAAAGAGCACTGCTGCTGTGTGCGGCGCTTCTGCTGGGTATTTGCATGTGCGCGGCCGCGCAGGAGACCGACGCAGGCATGGGCGTATTCCCGCTGGTTAAGAAGAGCGGGATAAAATGGGTGGACCAGCTGATGCGGAGGCTGGACATGCCCTATACGCTGGTATACGGCGAAGAATTGGAACCGGAAAAGCTGATAGACTGGTACTGCGCGGGGCATGCAGCGGGATATGTGCCGGTGATCGTTGAGCCGACGGAGGAGATGAGCCGCCATGTGCTGCGCAGCGGCGGGCTTTGGGACAACAGAAAGGAAGCGCTGAAGGAAGCGGAGAAAATATACGGGCAGCGATACAGCGCGGAGAACCTTCGTGGGGAAACGGAACTGAGCGAGGAGATAAAAAACGCGATCGGGTTTTACGGCGATCTGCTTTCGGTATATACGCCGCAGAAGCTGTGTGCGCTGATGCTGGTGCCGGCGGAGGAGATATGGCAGCTGCCCACGTACCTGCCCACAGGCGGCATGCGCGAGGACATACCGGACAACGCCGAACAGACGGCTGTGCTGCGGCACTGGTACAACCAGTACGGCTGCATGCCGCTGCTCTGGCGCGGAGATGGCTGGGACGTGCTGTTTGCGCAGCCGCCCAAGGCCGCGCTCAAGCAGCTCGCGTTTTCGCTGGAGCTGGAGAACTTTTGCCCGGTGTATCGTGATTCGTTTGCAAGCGTCATGCTCAAGTATTTTATGCAAAGCGATGAGACGGGAATATACAGCCTGATCTGGCCGGAGGACGGGGATGACCTGATGTGGTGGCTGTATGACGAGCCGGAGGAATATATCATGTAAAGCGGCTTGCCAAAAGGCGCGCGTCGGGATATGATAAACATACCGATAAACACACAGGAGACAAGGCGATGACGGAAAGATTGTATTACGAGGACCCGTATCTGCTGAAATTTGAGGCGAAGGTGACAAAGGCCGAACCGGCGGAAAACGGGCAGGATATATGGCTGGACAGGAGCGCGTTTTACCCTACCAGCGGCGGCCAGCCCTATGATTTTGGCACGATCGGCGGCAAAAAGGTGCTGAACGTGGAAGTGCGCGAGGGCGACGTGGTGCACACGATTGAAGGCGAACTGCACGCGGGCGACGAGGTGTTCTGCGAGATCGACCCCGTGCGCCGAAAGGATCACATGCAGCAGCATTGCGGCGAGCATATGCTGGCGTATCTGGTGTGGAAAAACTACGGCGGATTCACGCACGGGCTGCACATCGGCGAGGAGTTTTCCTCCATCGATGTGACGATGCCGGACGGCGAAATGCACCTGAGCGACGAGCAGCTGATCGCCTTGGAAGAGGAATGGAACGAGTGGATAGAGCGAAACGAGCAGGTGAAATGCTGGTTCCCCAGCGATGAAGAGCTGGCCGCGCTGCCCATGCGCAAGGATTCGAGCGTGAAAGAGCACATCCGCATCGTGCATATCGCGCCGGACGAATACGTGGCCTGCGGCGGAACGCACCCGCGCAGCACGGGCGAGATCGGCTGCGGAAGGATACTGGACGCGAAGCCCAGCAGGGGCAAAATGCGCCTTTCGTTCGTGTGCGGCATGCGCGCCGTGCGCGATAACCGCAAAAAGACGGACCAGTGCCTCGCGGCGGCGGAGCTGCTCTCCGCCCAGTGGACGGGGCTGGCCGGCGCGGTGCAGAGGCTGATCGAGAAAAATGCGGAGCTGACGAGCCAGATGCGCTATCTGCAGCGGGATACCGCCGCGATGCAGCTGGAGGGCGCGTATTCTTCGGCAAAGAATGCGCCGGACGGCAAAAAGATAGTAGGCATGTGCTTTGCGAACATGGACATGGCCGCCATGCGCGAAGCCGCGGGCGCGATCGCCGAAAAATACGATTGCTATGTGCTGGTCGCTTCGCAAAACGAGAGCGGCGCGGTGCTCAGCTTTGTGCGCGGGGCGGGCTGCTCTGCCGCGATGGGCAAGCTGCTTTCCGAAACAGCGAAGGCCAACGGCGGCAAGGGCGGCGGCAGGCCCGATTTTGCGCAGGGTTCGGCCGAAAACGCGCGCGCGGCGATCGATTTTGCCGTGGCGCGGCTCGGGCAGGCATAACGATACGGAAGCGAGGGGTTCAAATGGCAGGGTTCAAGGGCGCCATTTTTGATATGGACGGAACGCTCGTGGAGAGCATGATCGAATGGAGAAAGCAGAACATTGCCTTTGCAAAGAGGCATAATATCGAGATTCCTGAGGAGATACGCGGAAAAGAGCTGGAAACCTCCTCGCACAAGGCGTGCAAGATCTACGCCGAGCTGCACCCGGAGCTGGGCATGGACGCAGACGAGATCGAACGCGAATACGAATGCGCGCTGCTGCCCATCTACTGCAACGAGGTGCAGAAGAAAAAGGGCGTGGTGCCGTTTCTGGAAATGCTTAAGGCCAACGGCGTGAAGATGTGCGTGGCGACGGCGACGGCAAGCCCCATCGCAAAACAGGCGCTGGAGGCGCATGGGCTGCTCAAGTACATGGAGTTCGTGATCTCCAGCCCGGAAATGGGCATGAGCAAGGCAAAGCCGATCTATTTCCCGAGGGTGGCCGAAATGCTGGGCGTCGACAAGGACGACTGCGTTGTGTTTGAGGATGCGCGCTATGCCGTGGAGAGCGCGTACATCGCCGGGATGCGCGTGTTCGCGGTGGAAGACTGGTGCGCGCGCGGCAGCTGGGACGAGATCCGGAAAATGGCGACGGTGTTCCGCAAGGATTACGAAGGGCTGCTGCCGGTGGTGCAGGCGATGTTCGCCGCGGACCGCTGCTGCACGATGCAGCTGGCTGGCGGAAAATGCGAATAATGATGGCGGTTTTGAGCGAGCCCTGCCGAGCGGCAGGGCTCGCTCTTTTACGCGGAAGCAGGGCCTTGCCGGCCCTGCCTTTATGGAATGCTCCCGCCGGACGGAAGCCGGCGGGAGCTTGAGGAAGCGGAGGCAAAGCCCGCGGCTTTGCCTTATGGGAAGAGAGCGCCGGAGCAGGCCCGGCGCTCTCTTAAACGCGGTAAGCAGGGCTGCGCCCTGCTCTTTTTGCCCTCCGGCAAGCCTTCGGACGCGCAAGCCCTGCGATCTCTTCGGGACGAAGGGCTTGCGAATAGTGGGCGAGGGAAGGCGGGCCGGTCGGGTTTGAACGGGAGGCTGACGGCCGGGTTCCTTTCGGCAACGACATGCACAGTGCCGGGCGTTGGGGGCAAGGGCGAGGTCATTAAGGCAGTTACTGCTCTGCAGCCTGCAGCGCTTTTTCCCATGCGCGGGGGAAGAAACGGGCGTAGAAGCGGGAATCGGGATGATCAGGCTGAGAGGGCAGGTCTTCGTGCAGGAATTGTGCGGCGAGATGCTCGTCCAGCTCGGCGCGGAAGGCGTCGTCAGCCTGCGTGACGCACACGAGGCCTTCGCACGCATAGAGCATGATGCGGTCGTACACATCGGGGATGAATTCGACCCTTGCGACGGGCGCTTCGTGCGGACAGGCCCACATGTTTTCCCGGTTTGCGACCGGCTGCATATCGGCGGTTTTTTCAATACAGTACAGATAGCCGGACACGCCCTTGTAGAAGGCTTCCAGCTGGCCGGGGAACTGCTCCTGATAGGTGACGACGCCGTTTTTCAGGCCGCAGGTGACGTACTTGCGCGCGGTGAGGTTCTGCTCGGCGTCCCAGATATAGAAAACGGAATAGGCTTCGGAGCCGGAGAGATAGACCACTTTGCTATTGGGCGCGCCGTGCAGGGGAGAGACGGGCTTGAGGGAGAGAATGCCCTTTTCATGGGAGCTGTGAAAGACGTATTCCATTTATGCATCGCTCCAGTCGTTCAGTTCGGTGCCGAGGAAGACTGCATTTTCGCCGGAAAGAACTTCAAACAGGCGGGTCTGCAGGGCATGCGGGCAGAGCTCGGGCAGGTTTTGGACGCATTCGAGCGGGATCCACTCGCTTTTTTCCATGCCCATGTCCTGTTCGGTGGGCTGCGCCTCTTCGGAGACGACCTCGGCCAGGAAGATGTGCATCAGGCGGTGGGTGTATTCCGGGAACCGCTGCCGCAGGCCCGGATCGGTATAAATTTCCTCGGAAAGGGCGGCGAAGCGCACAGGGCGTACGCGCAGGCCGGTCTCTTCAAGAACTTCGCGCACGACGGCCTCGGCGATTGGCTCGTATTGGTGCTGGCCGCCGCCGGGCAGATCGTAATAGACGCGGCCGTCGGCATGGCGGCAGCGGTTGAGCAGGAGCTTGCCTTCGCGCACGATCAGGGCCTTGGCCCCGCTGCGGATGGACATGGGGGAACCACCTCCGTGTACAGTATGTCAGGAAAACAGGCACCAATAGACGCCGAAGCGGTCTGTGAGGGAGAACATATGCGGGCTGTAGGCGCAGGGGCCGAGCGGGCAGACGATCTGCGCGCCTTCCCGGAGCACGGCGTAGGCTGCGGTGACACGGTCGGCCTCATTTTCGTGATAGTGCAGGCAGAACTGCATGCCCGTGCCGGGCTGCATGTCGGCCGGGGCTTCAGAAATGGCGAGGATCTGGCCGCCGATGTCGATCTCGGTATGGAAGCAGCTGCCGTCGGGATTGCGGTAATCTGTGCCGATAATGCCGGAGAAAGCACGGCAATAGAGCGCTGCTGCATCGGTGCTTCTGCGGATATACATTTGCATGAGAGTACGCTTCAATGTGTTCACATCCTTTCTGCGCGTGGGTGTATTATAGATGCGGGGAGGGGGAAAGTCAAACGCTTTTCTGCAGCGCGGAAAAATGGTTCAAATGCAGGGTTTCCGGGTATAAAAAGGGCGTACGGTGATTGAAAAATGGCCGTGCGGCTGATATAATAATATTGGGTTAAATTAGGCGGCAGCGCCTGTACATAGCGAAAGGGGAAACAACGACATGAAAGCGATTATCAACGGCAAGATCGTTATGCCCGATTGCCTGATCGAAGGCAAGGCCCTCCTTTTTGACAAGAAGATCGCCGGCATCTGCGATGTCGAAGCGGTCATGAACGATGCAAGCGTTGAAAAGATCGACGCGCAGGGCAATTACGTGGCCCCGGGTCTGGTCGATATGCATATCCACGGGTATCTGGGCGAGGACGCCTCCGACGGCAGCGCCGACGGTATCCGCAAGATGGGCGAAGGCGTTGTGAAAAACGGCGTTACATCCTGGCTGCCCACCACGATGACCGTTTCTTACGAAGAGCTGGAAAAGGTCTTCGTGATGATGCGCGAGCTGCGCACCGAATCTGAGCAGGAAGATTATAAGGGTGCGCAGATTCTGGGCATCAACGCCGAAGGCCCGTTCATCAACCCCTCCAAGAAGGGCGCGCAGGCCGGCGAGCACATCAAGCCCGCGGACGCCGCCTTCATCAAGAAGTATGCCGACATCAT
This sequence comes from Clostridia bacterium, assembly GCA_017398245.1. The sequence goes on from JAFQGN010000037.1 coordinate 15,611, forward strand.
CCGCGTGTTCACCATCGCGCCGGAAATGCCCGGCAACCTGGAAGTGATCGAAGAGATCCGCCGCGATACCGACCTGCAGATCTCCATGGGCCACACCGGCGCCACCTATGAGCAGGCTATGGAAGGCATCGCCAAGGGCGTTGGCCACACCACCCACCTGTTCAACGCGATGACTCCCCTGGCGCACCGCGATCCGGGCGTTGTGACCGCGGCTCTGGGCAGCAAGAACGTTTCCACCGAGCTGATCGCCGACACGTTCCACGTGCATCCGGGCCTGTTCCAGCTGGTGGCCGATATCAAGGGCGATAAGCTCGTGCTGATCACCGACTGCACCCGTGCGGGCGGTCTGCCGGACGGCGAATATACTCTGGGCGGCCAGCCGATCTTCGTCAAGGGCATCGAATGCCGTCTGGCGGACGGCACCATCGCCGGCTCCGTGCTGAAGCTGAACAACGCTGTAGGCAACGTGCTGCGCAACACCAATCTGCCGGTATGGCAGGTCGTGCGCATGGCCAGCCTGAATCCGGCCGAGGCTATCGGCGCGGACAAGGAAAAGGGCTCCCTTTGCCCGGGCAAGGACGCCGATGTGATCATCGCCGACGCCGACTTCAACATTGTTGCGACTTACATTGGCGGCAAGTGCAAGTACACCGCCTGACGCGATCCCAAACCCGCTTATAATAGGAAGGAGAATGCGCCATGTACAATGTGAATCTGAAGGTCCCCGCCGTTTGCGATCCCGGCTATCAGCCGATGGAGCTGGTGCTGCGCGCGTATGAAGCCGATGTTGCCAAGAGCGAAAAGCAGCCCATCGTGATCGCCATCGTGCGCAACCAGGGCTATACCTCCACCATGAAGATGGACATCTACAAGGACGGCACGAACGATGAGGCGAACTTCGCCGTGCTCGACCGC
>JAFQGN010000312.1 GCA_017398245.1 Clostridia bacterium
ACGCGCCTTTTCAGCCATGCTATACTAAAAAATGTTGGGCTATACAAAAATGCGCCTTTTTCCGGGCGGAAAAAGGCGCTTTTTCTTTGGCGAATCGGCCTCCTTTTTCGCAAAAATGAGCGGCTTTTTTATGCTTCCCTGCATTGACATTTTCAGCGCCGTGCGGTATAAGGGAACCGAACGTTTCTCCAACACAAAGGAGGTACCTGCATGCAGAAGTTTTCCTTTGATTCCAAGGGTTTTCAGGTAAACGGCGCCGACGCCTTCATGGTCAGCGGCGAGTTCCACTATTTCCGGGTTCCGCGCGAGGATTGGCGGCGCAGGATGCGCCTGTTCCGCGAGGCGGGCGGCAACTGCATCGCCACGTACGTCCCGTGGGTGATCCATGAGCCGAGCGAGGGCGACATCCGCTTTGGCGACGTGCCCAACCGCGACCTGCAGGCGTTTTTGCGCGATGCGCAGGCCGAGGGGCTGCTGGTGGTACTGCGCCCCGGCCCGTACCAGTACAGCGAGCTGGACAACGCCGGTCTGCCCGCATGGCTGCTGGACAATTATCCTGACGTGCACGCGCGGGATATCGAAGGCCGGGTGATCAACCCGCATTCCATTTCCTACCTGCATCCTATCCTTCTTGAAAAGGCGCGCGTATATTACCGCGCGTTTGCCGAGCAGGTGCGCCCCTTTATGATGGAAAACGGCGGCCCGGTATGCATGCTGCAGGTGGACAACGAGCTGACGGGCATCCACATCTGGTACGGTTCGCTGGACTATCACCCGCTCACGATGGGCTTTGGCAAGGAGGGCGGCCGCTACCCGGTCTGGCTGGAGAAAAAGTACGGCTGCATCGAAACGCTGAATGCGGCCTACGGCGCGCAGTACGCCCGCTTTACCGATGTGCAGCCCATCGCGCAGGCAGACCCGAGCGACGTCTGCTCCTGCCGCAAGGTAAAGGATTACAAGGATTTCTACTGCGGAACGATTGCCGAGTACGCCGCTCTCCTGGCCTCGTGGCTGCGCGAAGACGGACTGCACGGGCCGATCTGCCACAATTCGGCCAACCCGACGATGAACTGCCTGTTCCCGGAGACGGTGGCCGCCATGGGCGAAGGATTTTTGCTGGGCAGCGACCATTATTACACGCTCAACCCCGGCTGGCCGCAGAACAACCCCACGCCTCAGTACGCGCTGCGCGTGATGATGAGCTGCGATACCATGCGCGCTCTGGGCATGCCGCCCTCCGTGCTGGAGATGCCGGGCGGCTCTCCCTCGGACACTCCGCCAATTTTACCCGAAGACCTGCTGTGCTGCTACATGACCAACCTTGCGCTGGGCGCAAAGGGCGTGAATTATTACGTATACACCGGCGGACCGAATTTTGAAGACACGGGCGAGACCTGCGACATCTACGATTACAACGCGCATGTGCGCGCGGACGGCAGTCTGAACGCAACGTATGCCTCGCTCAAGGCGCACGGGCAGTTCATGGCCGCAAACGGCTGGCTGCAGCGGGCGCACAGGGCAGCCAGCGTGCAGGTCGGCTTTTCGTGGAACACGCTGCGCAGCGATGAATACGACAGCCACGGCATGGCCAGCGGCGGCGCGCAGACGGGCCGATTCCTGGAGCGCGGCGTGCTCTACACGCTGATGTGCTCCTCCTATTCCCCGGAAATGAAGCTGCTGACGGGCGAGCTGGACACAGAGCGCCCGCTGATCGTGCCGTGCCCTTCGAGGATGTCGGCCGAGGCGCAGAAGGCCGTGATCGACTTTGTGCGCAGGGGCGGAAAGGCGCTGCTGCTGCCGGTTCTTCCCGATGCGGACGAAGACCTGCAGCCGTGCACGCTGCTCAAAGACCTGCTCGGCGCGCAGTTCAGCTACAAGCAGCACATCGGCCCGGCGTTGGAGATCGACGGAGTGGGCCGCGTATTCGGCATGCGCGATTGCACGGTGTGCGAAACGCTGCCCGAGAGCGCGAAGGTATTTGCCAAAGACGCGCGCACGGGCAGGATCGTCGGCTTTGAACGGGAAATCGGCGCGGGCAAGCTGATGTGGTTCGGCGGCGCGTGGGAAATGTCCACGTTCGATCAGGCGCGCATGATGGAGCGGTTCTGCGAAATGCTGGGCGGCAGAAAATGCGTATCCAGCAGCAACCGGAACATTTTCACGAGCCTTTGGACGAACGACGAGGGCCGGCGCATGCTGTTTGCCATGAACCTGTATTCCAGCCCGCAAACGACCCATCTGCATGTGTACGAGGGCGGCGAGGCCGACGCAGGGCAGCTCGACCTGAAGCCCATGGAGGTGCGGGTCATCGAGATGTGATAGAGCAGATGACATGCAACGCGTTCTGTACAGCATGAGATGTTCCTTGTACAGAAATTTCATCCATGATATACTTACCATAATAAAGAAACGTGTTACGGAGGTATATCATGGATTTTTCTAAGTTTACCGACATAGAACTGATACAAATGTACGGTGAACTGCTTGGCGAGATGCGGGCAAAGAATATCATCCGTTCCAAAAACGTTGCAGGGGATCTGGGTGAATATCTGGTCATCGAGCATTACTGCACCACAAAGGGACTGCCGAAGCTGCAGATCGCTGCACCTTCCACCAAGAATATCGACGCAAACGGCGCAAACAACGGCGAACGCTATTCGATTAAGACGATCACCGGAACCTCGACAGGTGCATTCTACGGTATAGAGAAGGATGCAGACGAGAACATGCATCCCTTGTTTGAACATGCTGTTCTCGTAAAACTGGATGACATGTATCAGCCGGAATTGATACTCGAACTGGACTGGGACACTTTTTTTCGGCATAAACGTTGGCATTCCCGGATCAAAGCCTACATACTCACATTGACAAAAGCGCTGATCGAGGATGGTAAGGTAATCTATCGAAAAAAAGCAGATTCATAAAAAAGAAAAAGCACTGAGAAAACTCTCAGTGCTTTATGGTGCGGTCGACGGGACTTGAACCCGTACTCCTTGCAGAACACGCCCCTCAAACGTGCGCGTATGCCAATTCCGCCACGACCGCATATGTCGTTTCGGCGACGAGAGTTATTATACTACCCGGCCCGCAGTTTGTCAACCCCCATCTTCCGCTTTTTTCCGCTTTTGCTCGTGCATGCTGACAGCGGCGCGGCGGTATGATACAATACCGGCATAGCTGCAAAAAGGAGATGGGGTCATGGCCGTGAAATATGCAGATCTGCCAAAGGAGCTGATCGAGGGCGAGGAGCTTTCGCAGCAATCGTACCTTGCATGCGAAGAAGGGCTGCCGATGGAGGGCATGCGCTTTGAGGACGGCGTGCTGGACCTGACGTACGATGCGCGGCTGGATGTGCGCGGGTGTCTGTTTGAGCGGTGCCGGTTCCCCATCGACCTGGGGCAGCGCGTCGATTTCAAGGACTGCGTGTTCATCGGGTGCGATTTTTCCGGCGCGCAGATGGAACAGAGCGCCTTTCGCAGCTGCGAGCTGACGGGCTGCCGTCTTACCGGCGCGCTGATGAGCGAGGGACTTGTGCAGTACGCGCGCTTTGCCGAATGCGCAATGGACTTGTGCACCATCGGCGAAAGCAAGGTGCAGGAGGTCGTTCTGGAGCGCTGCAGGATGGATAAATTCGCCGTGCATGCGCTGCGCTGGCAGAAGGTGAAGCTGGCGGATTGCTCGCTGCGGCAACTGGAGGTGCGCAACATGGCGCTGAAGGGGATCGATCTGCGCACGTGCGATATCGAAGGCATTTCTATCGATCCGGCGGCGCTGCGCGGGGCGATCGTCACGCCGGAACAGGCGCTGATGCTGGCGGCGCTGCTGGGATTGACGATCAAGCCCAGCGAGCCGTAGAGCGATAAACTTGCATTTTGCGGGGGTTGCTGATGAGAACGAAAAGAGTTGTTGTTTTGCCGTATGAAGAGGCATGGAGAACTGCTTTTGAAGAAATAAAGAGCGAGATTGAAGCTGAAATCGGTGATTTGATTCTCGGCATTGAACACGTTGGAAGTACATCGGTTGAGGGAATGTCTGCCAAACCTTGCATTGACATGGATGTGATTATTAAGGATTATTCGGTGTTTGATGAGGTTGTCCGCAAGCTCAGGGCGGTTGGATATATTCATGAGGGCGATCTTGGAATAAAAGATAGAGAGGCATTCCAATATACGGATAAACCCCATTTGATGACGCATCATTTGTATGTGTGTCCGCTGTATTCGGAGGAATTACGCCGTCACATTACATTCAGGGATTTTCTTCGACACAACCCCGAAGCTGTTCGGAAATACAGTATCGTAAAGGAAAAGGCAGCGGAGTTGTTTCCTGAGGATATAGATAAATACATGGAATGCAAAGCTCCGTGCATTGAAGAATTGTATTCGATGTGCGGATTGAAATAATCAAATGCAAATTTATAAACAGGTAAGGACGATTCTGCACGCTTTATAAGAAAAGAGCGTATCTTTCATGATACGCTCTTTTTTCTGTGTGCAGCAGCAGGATCAGATCTTGATGGCAAGCCATTCGCCGCGGGCGATGCGGCGGGCGAGCAGCCACTGGCGGAAGTAGGCGTCGATGGCGAAGGCGATCCACGGGCCGGTGACGGTGAGGCTCAGAACGGGCAGCACCGGGGCGAGCGGATAGCAGAAGAGCCATGTGCAGAAGGGGCGCAGGATGGAAACACTGATGAGCGAGCACATGGCGACGTATTTGACGTCGCCCGCGCCGCGCAGACAGCCCGCGTAAACGACGCGTCCATTCTGGCCGATCATACCCAGAACGACGACGAGGAACGCCGTGGCCACGCCTTCGAGCACAGCCGGTTCATCGGTAAATAAAACGCCGATCTTGGTGCGGAAGAGCATGACGATGGCCATAAGCAGCACGGAGGCCATCAGCGAGAGGCGGCGCGCGATGGCCACGTTCGCCCGGGCCAGATCGGGCCGCTTTGCGCCAAGGCTCTGGCCGACCATGGTGGTGCCGGCAGTGGCGATGCCGTCTCCCAGAGTGAACGAAAGGGAGGCGACCTGCATAACGATCTGATAGGCGGCAAAGGCAGCCGTGCCCACGCCGGCGATCAGCTTGGAGTTGATCAGGAAGCCGATGCGCAGGAACACGGATTCGGCAATGGAGCCGGAACCCACGGTGATCAGGCCGTTCATGGTCTCGCGGTCGAACTTGGGCGGGAAGGAGAAGCGCAGGCGCAGATAACCGCCCTTTTTCAGAGCAAAGGCGAATGCGATCGCGCAGGAAGTGGCTGTGCCGCAGACCGTTGCAATGGCCGCGCCTGTGACGCCCAGCGCCGGGAAGCCGAAATGCCCGCCGATGAGGCAGTAGTTCAGAATGACGTTGACGATATTCGCCGTGATGTTTGTGGTCATGGTGATCTTCGTCTGACCGATGGCGCGCATGCTGGCGCAGATGCACAGGCTCCAGCAGTTGAGCGGGAAGCCCAGAGCGAGGATGCGGAAATAGGTGGTGGACATGCCGATGGTATCCTCGTTCGCGCCGGCAAAGCGCATGAAGGGTTCGGCGAAGAAATAGCCTACGAGGGTCATCAGTATGCCAAGAACGGTGATGACATACATGGACTGGGTCAGGCAGGCGTTGGCTGCCTTCTGATCACCCGCGCCCTTACGGCGCGCGATGACGGCCGTGGTGCCCGTGGCGAGCGCCTGCGCAAGGATGAGCAGGATCATGCGCGGCTGGCCCGTGAGGCCGACCGCAGCGATCGCCGCCGCGCCGAGGGTGCCGACCATCATGGTATCGACAGAGCCGATGATGCTCATCAGCATGCCTTCGACTGTTGACGGCCAGGCGATGGACAGGTTCTTTTTGAACATTTCCTTGCCGGATGCGTTGGGTTCCTGAAATTTGATGTTTGGGAAGGAGAACAGCCGGTTCAGGATCTTTTGCATGGCCTATTCGTCTCTTTTCCTGTGGATATTTTCCGGGGCCGAACGCTCCTTTTTCCATTATACGCCTCTTCGCGCAGAAATGCAAAACCTTGGCCCTGCGCATGGACAGAAAGCGGCGGCGGTGGTACAATAGGCAGTGTTAAATCTTTGTGTATAAAAGGATGGGATCGCCATGCGAACGACATGCTTTCAGGTGCAGATATACGATACGCGCGCCGAAATGGGCGCTGCGGCTGCCGCAGACATCGCCGCTGCGGTGCGCGAAGTCCTTTCCCGTAAGGAGCGCTGCCGCATGATCTTTGCCGCAGCTCCCTCGCAAAACGAGGTGCTCGCCGCCTTTGCGGCCGACGACACGGTCGATTTTGCGCGCGTGGATGCGTTCCATATGGACGAATACGTGGGGCTGAACCCGGACGCGCCGCAGGGGTTTGGCAACTTTTTGAAAAGCGCGCTCTTTGGCAAGGCGGGGTTCGGCTCAGTCTCGTATATCGACTGCGCCGCGCAGGTCGCGCATGCCGAGTGCGAACGCTATGCCGCTCTTCTGGCCGAAGAGCCGATCGACATCGTGGTGATGGGCATCGGCGAAAACGGGCACATCGCCTTCAACGACCCGCACGAGGCCGATTTTGACGACCCGAAGGATGTGAAGGTGGTCTCGCTGGACGAAACCTGCCGCATGCAGCAGGTGCACGACGGCTGCTTTGCCGATATTTCTCAGGTGCCGACGCATGCGATCACGCTGACCGTGCCGCGTCTGATGCGCGCGGAGTACCATTTCTGCATCGTCCCCGCGCCGACAAAGGCAAAGGCTGTCGCCGCTACGGTGCTCGGGCCGGTCGGAGCGGATTGCCCGGCCACGAGCCTGCGCCTGTGCGAGCATGCAATTTTGTATCTGGATGCGGACAGCAGCGCCCTGCTGCCGGGAGGTGCGCTATGCGGCTGAGTTTGATTTCGGACGAGGTTTCGCAGAATCTGCGCGTGGCGGCGGAATTTGCGCACCGGTTTGGCATTGAAGGGCTGGAACTGCGCAGCGTGGAGAACGTGAACATCTTTTCGTTTACCGATGCCATGGCGAAGGAGACCGCGCGGCTGATGCAGGGCGAAGGGCTGGCCGTATCGTGTCTGAGCGCGCCGCTGTACAAATTCGACATCGACGACGCGGCTGCGCGGGCGGCCTGCATCGAAAACTTCAAGCGGGCCGTGGAGCACTGCGCGGTTTTGGACTGTTCGCTCATCCGCGGGTTTGCATTCTTGCGGCCTGCGGACGGGAAAATTCCCTATGAACGCATCGCGCAGGCGTATCGCGATATCCTGCCCGTTCTGGATGGGACGGAGATCACGATCTGTCTGGAATCCGACCCGACGGTGAACGGCAGGAGCGCGGCCGAGCTGCGCAGGTGCATCGAGGCGATCCGCTCCGATCGCGTACAGGCGGTGTGGGATCCGGGCAACCTCTTTTTTGTGCCGGAAGGCGAAGGCGCGCAGGAGGGGTTCGATATTCTGCGCCCGTACATCCGCCATGTGCATGTGAAGGACGCCGTGCGCCTGCACGAAGGCGGGGCGAGGGCCGTGAAGATCGGCTCCGGCGAGGCGGAGACCGCGCTGCAGATGCAGCTGCTGGCCGGAATGGGCTACAAGGGATGGATGTCTCTGGAGACGCATTACCGGCTGGACAAGCAGCTGGACGAAAAGCTGATCCGCGTCCCGGGCGGCGCAGAGTTTTCGCACGGCGGATACGCCGCCAGCGCGGAAAGCATGGAGGCGTGGCTGCCGATGATCGGGGCTGCAAGGGGCTGAGAAGCGGTTCCAAACCCGCATGTGCAGGTTTTCGGAGCGTTTTTCCACAAGGCTGAAAATGCGGCTCTTGCCGGGTCGAGCAGGTTCGCGGGGGATTCCAAAAGAGCATTTCCTGCACAGCGTAACGAGCCTCGCCGGGGCTCAGGCAGGTCTTTTGTGCAAAATGCCTCAGATATGGGCCTGTGTTTTCGCCGGGATTCCGCCCGAGGGCCACGCAGTCCGCAAGGTGCGCACAGAATGGTAAATTCTTGCTATATTTGCCCGCCACGATTGAACTTTTTCCTATAATTTGTTAGTATATATTGACGGTAAAACGACCGTTTTCCACGGCAAAAACACCTTTTAACGGAGGTATGGTATATGAACATGATGGATTGCATCGTCAAGCCCGAGAGAGCCCCCGGTCTCGCACTGGTGAAAAAGCCCATTCCGGAACCCGGCCTGGGTGAAGTGCTGATCAAGGTGCACAAGACTGCCATCTGCGGCACCGACCTGCACATCTACCGCTGGGACGACTGGAGCCAGAAGAACCTGAATCCCCCGCTGACCATCGGCCATGAATACGTGGGCGAGATCGCCAAGCTGGGCCCGGGTGTCACCGGTCTTGAAATCGGCGAGCGCGTTTCCGGCGAAGGCCACATCGTCTGCCATCAGTGCCGCAACTGCCGCGCCGGCAACAGCCAGTGGTGCAAGTTCACCAAGGGCGTTGGCGTGAACCGCGACGGCGCGTTTGCCGAGTATATCTGCATCCCCGCCAGCAACGTGATCCCGATCAACCCGGATCTGGACGAAGACGTGGTCGCGTTCTTCGATGCCTTCGGCAACGCCACCCATACCGCGCTCATGTTCGACGTCGTGGGCGAGGACGTGCTCATCTCCGGCGCCGGCCCCATCGGCATCATGGCCGCCGCCATCTGCCGCCACAACGGCGCGCGCAGCGTGGTCGTGACCGATATGAACGACTATCG
>JAFQGN010000313.1 GCA_017398245.1 Clostridia bacterium
GCCGTTCACTTCTTCATCGAAAAGATCCTCGGAAGGCCCGACGGAAAATACAGCATCGATGTCTATACCGCCGTCGATATGGGCATCTGCGGGCTTCTGGCCTATCGTTCTGCGCTGAACGGAAACACTCCTGTCCGCGTGCCGGATCTGCGCGATCCCAAGCAGCGTGACGCCTATCGCAGCGATCACGCCTGCACCACGCCCGCAGTCGCCGGCGAACAGCTCCTGCCTGTGACGTCTCACCCGGATGCTCTGGAAGAACTCCCGGACGAAGTCTATCTGCGCGTCCGGAGGCTCTGGGAAGAGGGCAAACGCGGCTGAACCTGAACCTTGGCAAGTGCATCCTATATATATATTGGTTCGTTTCGAAAAATACAGCGGCCCTCATTCATGGCCGAAGCGCAACAATACCGGCAGCACATGTCGAGAGGTGAGAATATGCAAGGCACGATTTTTGACATCCAGCGGTTCTCCGTTCATGACGGCCCGGGCATCCGCACGACTGTTTTCTGCAAAGGGTGCCCTCTTAGATGCCAATGGTGCCACAACCCGGAAGGGCTGCACGCCCATATACAGCTTCAATACCGAAAGGAACTGTGCATCGGCTGCGGTCTTTGCGGCAAAAGAGAGACCGAAGCCGACGCCAAGCGCTGTCCCTCCGGCGCGCTGACAGTATGCGGCCGGCGCGTTACGCCGCTGGAATTGCTTCGTGAAGTGATGAAGGATCTGCCCTTCTACGGCGCCGAAGGCGGCCTTACTCTTTCCGGCGGCGAGTGCCTGCTGCAGGCCGATTTCGCTGCCGAGGTTTTGCGTCTTGCAAAGAACGAGGGCATTTCAACGGCGGTAGATACCTGCGGATACGTCCCATGGGAATCCATCGAAAAGGTCTTGGCCGTCTGCGATCTTTTTCTCTACGATATAAAAATGATGGACCGTGAGAAGCACAAGCTGTATACCGGCGTGTACCCCGAGCTGATCCACGAGAATCTGATCCGTCTCTCGAACATCAATAAGCCTGTCTGGATCCGAGTGCCCGTGATCCCGGGCGTGAACGACTCGGAGCAGGAAATCCTTCGAATCGCTCAGCTTTTAAGGCCCCTGCGCAATATCAAGAGCATCACGCTGATTCCATATCATACCCTGGGCAAAAGCAAATACGAAACTCTTGGGCTTGCATGCGCCTATAATACGTCTGAACACATCACACCAGCAAGAATAGAGCAACTGGAGAATCTGCTGATGGAGGCGATCCGCAATGACCGAACGCACCGCGTTTTTGAGAGAGCAGACCCTTTCCGGCGCAAATAAATGCCGCCGCGCCGATCTTCCCAAATCGTGGACAACCGCCAACGAACCCGGCTCTCTGCCCGTGCGCAAAGCATTGGGCCTGAAAATGATCTTTGACCGCATGCCTCTGTATATCGGCCCCGGCGAGCTGATCGTCGGCACGCGAACCTATTATGTACAGCAGGAAACCAACCCGGACGGAGCAGACGTTACCAGGTACGATCTGCGCGCCTTTGTCCCCTTTGCAAGGCCGGAGGAGATCGCTCAGTTCGGCGAGGACATGAGCGCCTTCAATAAAACCCATTACACGCCCGATCTTTCCATCATTCTGGAAAAAGGCATCGGAGGCATTCTTGCACAGGCCGAGGCCAGAAAGCAGGAACCCGGCCTGAAGCAGAGCAATCTTGATTTTCTGGACAGCCTGATCATCGCCTACACCGGCCTTTCCGATCTGATCCTTCGCTACAGCGCCTATGCGGCCGAGCTTGCGCAAAGCGCGCAGGATCCGCACGAGAAAGAGCGCCTATGGGAGATCGCGAGGGTCTGCAAAAAGATCAGCCGCGAAAAGCCCGAGCAGTTCCGGGAAGCGGTGCAGCTTCTGTGGTTTACCCATCTGGGCATCATCATCGAGAGCTTTGAATTCATCAGCTACGGCAGGCTCGATGTGATCCTCGACAAATTCCTCCCGGGGACGCCCATCGGTGAAGCCCGGCAGATCATCGAATGCCTGCTTCTGAAAATGTACGATCAGGTCGATCTGCGCACCGGTTATCTCGGCTCCTATGCGGCGCAGCTGGTCGTCACTTTAGGCGGCGTTCTGCCCAGCGGCGAAAGCGCCGTCAGCAAAACGACCATGCTCTTTCTGGAAGCCATCGACCACGTCCGCCTGCCCGAGCCGGAATTCAATCTGCGCCTCAGCCAGAAAAATCCCCCTGAATTTCTGGACGCCGCAGCTAAACTGACCATCACCGGCTGCAACAATGTCTCCTACTATAACGACGACCTGTTTGTTGACAGCCTTGTCCGCGCCGGCATTCCCGTCGAAGCCGCGCGAGACTACGGCTTCGACCTTTGTCAGGATATCAACATTCCCGGCCGGGCCGATTTCTACGTCGCAGCAGAAATCGACATGACAAGCCTGCTCATGCAGCTTCTGCAGCAGCGCTGCGATTTCCCGGATTTCGATGCGCTGACATCCGCCTACAAGGCTGTTCTCGCGCAAAACCTGCAAAAACAGCTCGAAAGGTTCAATCAAGCACAGGAAAATCTCTTCCGCTATCGCGACGAGGATTACTTAGCCTATTTCGAAAAAGCCCACGAGGATCCTGAATGCGCTCATTGGAAATGGCGCAGCCCCATGTGTCCGCTGCCTCTTCTCAGCGGCATGTTCCATGGAACTCTCGAAAATGCGCAGGATCTCGTCTTTGAACCGTACCCGATCAAAGAACAGGGCGTCTTTTTGCAGACGGCGACCGAATCCATCAATTCAC
>JAFQGN010000314.1 GCA_017398245.1 Clostridia bacterium
CGCCGCGCGCTGTGCGCCGCCGTCTTTCAGCACGCTGACAATAATGCATACTTTCTTTTTTTCAGCCATGTTTCTTTTCCACCTTACTCAGATCCAGCCAGCTGCCAAAAAGCAAATCGTATTCAAAGGGATCAAACGGCTGCATGCCGGTGGCCGGGAAGAACGTGATCTCTCCAAACCAGATCTTTTTCTGGATGCAGTACAGGTCGACCCGCGCATGCGGGAACGGTTCGGAAAGCGTTCGTGCCATTTCAAGCATTTCATCAAGCATTTCCGGTTTTTCCGGCAGAATTTGGCTGTTCGGATTGTGCCTGGTAAAAGGCAGGCGTTCCCACTCAGGGGTGAAAAAATCCATACGGAGCTGTTTTTCCATGCGCCCGGAAGCGACCATGACGCATTTCGGCTCGCCATGGAAGCAATAGATTTTATAATCAACGGGCGGTTTTCCGTCCGGCGTTTCAAGCATTTGCTCGGCAATGATCCTGTGCTTGAGCTTTTTGTAGACCCATTCTGCGCTGTAATGGAAATAGTTGATCTTCAGCCAGCGGCGGCATTCCTTTTCGGCAGCTGCTCGATCGAAACGGGAAATATCTGTGCACAGCAGGACCATGCCGGAGCAGTGCGCAGCCTTGAGAGCAAATTTTTCGGGCAAAGCAGAAAGATCCAGCTCCTTTGCAGAAGAAAAGGTGCCCAGCATCGGGATCAGACAATGCTCAAAGCCCTTCTGCGCTACGTATTTGCGCACTTCGATCTTGTCTGCACATTGTTCGGCAAGCGGATCGTACCAATGAAACTTGAGCCACTGCAGCTTTTCGTTATAGGTTTTGGGTTCGTTCAGATCGGGTTCGTAATGGCATTTACGCACAAAGCGCCGGCGGATCGTTTCCACAGGCCGGAATGCATAATTGAACATGCCGCGGTAATAATCGCGCCAGAAGACGAGATCGAGCACTGCAGGATATTGCAGGAGTTTGGTTTTCAGGGACATTTCGAACCTCCGTATATGCGGGGTGTTATTGAGCAGAAAGCGTATCGATAAGAGTGATCCATTGTTTCGCTATCGCTTCCGGCGAAAACTCCGCCGCCCGCACTCTTGCCTTTTTAGCGTAATCCTGACGCAGGTTATGGTCGCTCAGCATAAGCGTGAGCGCTTTTGCCAATTCCTGTTCAGCAGACGTGAGCGGATCCTGCGCATTGAAGCCGCCTTTGGTCAGCGGCGGTACGAGCACGCCGTATTTTGCCTTTTCCATCTTCTCGGCCGCTTCGGTGATGGAAGTATCCGGCGCAAGGATCTCTCTGGGGCCGCTGGGGCAGTCTGTGGAAACGACAGGGACGCCGCAGGCCATCGCCTCGAGCATGGCGTTAGGCATCCCTTCATGCAGCGAAGAGAGGACGAACAGATCCGCCCTGCGCACATAGCCGTGCGGAGCGACTACATAGCCGGGCAGGAAGACGTTCTTTTCGATACCAAGCTCGGCAGCCAGTTTTGCCAGCTTGTCTTTATATTCGCCGTCTCCAAGGATGACGAGCTTTGCATTGGGGATCTCCCGGACGACCTGCGCCATGACGCGGATGAGGCGCCAATGGGCTTTTTGCTCGTGCAGGCGGCCCATTGTAATCACCACGGGGCCGTCGCCTTGCAGCCAGGGCATGTTCCTGTCGAAATCATGCGAAAGCATGGCCGGATCGACCGAATTATAGATCACGCGGATTTTTTCTTCGGGAATGCCGAAGTTTTCGTGCAGGTCGAGGGCCGCCATTCGCGAGACAGCCACAATACAGTCCGAAATCGCAGCGGTGAACTTGGTTTTCAAGGCCGATACGCCGCTGCTGCCCTCCTGCGCAGAAAGGTAATTGCGGACGGACATGATCGTCTTTTCCCCCTTGCGCCGTGAAAGCGCGCTGGCCATGCTCGGGCCGGGGAGGAGCGCAATGGACACATCGATCTTTTTTTCCCGCTTGATCTTTTTCATCTTCAGGACGCGTCTTGGCAGGAGCAGCACGCGTTCAAAAATGTTTTTTGCCGCCGGAACGCCCAGATCGACCGTATTTTCCGTGCGCGGATATGCGGCTTTTCGCGCGTCAAACGCAATGAGCGAAATATTGGATCGTTCGCCAAGGGACAGCGAAAGGTTGCAGGCGGCGTGCTCTGCCCCGCCACCGTACAGTTTATGGATGATGATGGCTACGTTTTTCTTCATGAATTCGTTCCTTTCCGGACGGTTCAGCGTTCGATGACCTGTTCCCAGCGCTGCAGGATGCTTTCTGTCGCAAAGCCCCTGGCATGCTGCGCCGCCGCATCGCCATAACGAGCCGCAAGAGCGTGATCGGTCAGTAGTTTTTCCATGGCAGCTCGCAGAGCCGCTTCATCTCCCACAGGCACGATGAGGCCGCTTTGGCCATTGTTGATCAGCTCTGTCGCGCCCGCGCAATCGGTAGAAATGCAAGGCAGGCCCATGGAAACCGCTTCCATCAGAGCATTGGAGAGGCCTTCATAATTGGAGGAGAGAACGAACAGGCAGGCATCGGCGATCTCGCCGCTGACGTTCGATTTCCAGCCTTCCAGAAATACGCGATTGGCAAGCCCAAGGCTGCGGATCTGCTCCTCCAGATCGCCTCGCAGAGGGCCGTCGCCATAGATATGCAGAGTGCACCCTGCAGCAGCGGTTTCGCTCAGTTTTGCAAAGGCATCGATCAGCATGGCATGGTTTTTCTGATGCATGAGCTTGCCTACGGCTACGATCCGGCGGGAGGAGCGCGTAGACCTCGGAAGGCCGGCCGTGACTGGGTTTGCGATGATAACGCCTTTTTCCTGTATTTTAGTACTGAAGCAGTTCTTGGCATGCTGCGTCTGGAAGACAACGGCATCGGCGCGCGGATAGAGCAGTTCCGTCAGCTTGCGAACACCTGCCGTGCGCGTATCCTTCATCGGATCGTTGCGTTCAGAAATGATCAGGCGCGGTTTTCCTCCGAGAAGGGACGCGCCAAGAACGAGCAGATTGATCCTGGCCGCAAAGGAGACAACGACAGACGGCTTCTCTTTGCGCAGATAGGCGCTCAGCTGCGCAAGCCACAGCGGCGCGCGCAGCGCGCGAGAAGACGCGACGCCACCCAGATGCATATGCCGGATAGACGGGTGCAGTTCAAAATCGCAATCGGGCTTGAGCAGAGTCAAAATGTCGGTCTGCCAGCCTTTTGCCGCATAATGGTTTGCCAATATCGAGATCACGCGCTCCGCTCCGCCAAAGGACATGCCTCCGAGCACGAACGCGATCTTCTTTGTATCGTTCACAGTGTTGCTCCTCTTCAACCTATATAATTTCACGTATACAGTATACCCTTTCTTCTCATTCCGGTAAAGCGTTTTTCGGCAATTCTATTTAGAAAAGTCGGTGCAAATCCATTGCGGGAACAAGCCGAATAGGATATAATTGAAATGGGATAATATGGACTTTATTCTTGCGGAAGTAAGGAAGGAAACGACCCGATATGCAGGAGAAATACGAAGAGAAGATCCTGTCGGCAGAACCCTTGTTTGACGGCAAATTTCTGCACGCGCAGAAGCTGACAGTGCAGCTTCCCAACGGCAGCACTGCCTTTCGCGAAGTTACCCGGCACCGGCGGGCAGTCGCGATCATACCGATCTGGAGCGACGGAACGGTAACGGTTGTGGAACAGTTCCGCTCGCCGATCAACATGCAGAGTATCGAAGCTCCGGCCGGGCTTGTGGACGCCGGCGAAGATCTGCTTGCCGCAGCAAAGCGTGAGCTGCAGGAAGAGACGGGGATCACGGCAGAAGAATGGTATTATTTAGCCACGGTCGCCTCTTCCCCCGGTTTTTCCGACGAACGCGTAGCCCTGTATGCCGCAACGAAGCTCTCTGTCGGCAAAACGCATTTTGACGAGGACGAATTCCTCGTTTCGCACAGGATTTCCTTGGAGAAGCTGCAAAGCATGATCCTCAGCGGCGAGGTAGTGAATTCTTCCACCGTATCGGCTGTTCTTCTCGCGTGCGACAGAATTCGCAAGGGCGAGATACGCTATTGAATCCCAGCCGGAACGTCCGGCACGAAATATTGAGATTAAAGGAGATCGGTCCACCATGAGCAAGGTAAAGGTTGCAATTATCGGCGCAGGCAATATTGCCCAGAATGCACATCTTCCCGTTTATATGCAGCGCGACGACGTTGAGATCGTCGCTATTGCCGATCTGAATCTGGAACGCGCGCAGGAAGCTGCGAAGAAGTTCGGCATCCCGAACGCGTACACCACGGTCGAAGAGCTGCTTGAAAAAGAAGGCGCGAATGTGGACTGCGTAGACGTTTGCGTATGGAACCGTTCGCACGCCCCTGTCGCCATCGCCGCGGCTAAGGCCGGCAAGGCTGTCCTTTGTGAAAAGCCCCTGGCGCTGAATCTTGAGCACGCTCTGCAGATGGAAAAAGAGATCAACGAAGCCGGCACGCTGTTCATGTGCGGCCTGGTAAACCGTTATCGCCCTGATGTCTCTCTGGTGCGTGAAATGTTCGACCAGGACAAGTTCGGCGAGGTCTATTATGCCACCGCCTCTTACGTGCGCCGCCGCGGCACCCCCATCGGCTGGTTCACCGATACGACCAAGTCCGGCGGCGGCCCCGTTATCGATATCGGCGTGCATGCCATCGACCGTACGTGGTTCATGATGGGCTGCCCGAAGCCGGTCCGTCTGAGCGCGAACATCTCCAGCCGTATCGGCGATTTCAAAACCAAGGGCGTGAGCCGCTGGCTGGCCCTGGACAGCGATGTGACTGCCTTTGATACCGAAGACAGCGCCGCCGGCGTGATCCACTTTGAAAACGGCGCGACCATGCTGTTTGAGTGCTCCTGGGCGCTCAACGCGCATTCCCGCGAATACAGCGAGATCTGCGGCAGCAAGGCCGGCGCGAAGCTGGATACCGAAAACAATAGCCTGACCATTTATGGCGAAGACTGCGGCTATCTGTCCGATCAGAAGCCGTCCTTCATCAACAGGAACCCCTTCGATGTCGAGATCGGTCATTTCCTGGACTGCTACCGCACCGGCAAGAAGCCCATCTCCCCCATTGAGCACGCTGTGACCGTGCAGCGCATGCTGGAGGGCATCTATCAGTCCGCTAAACTGGGCAAGGAAGTGGAGCTGTAAGAACATGGATTTTCTTTCGGCCACGCCCTTTGCTGGTATGCCGACGCTGCATACGAAACGGCTGACGATACGCAAAATGTCCATGCGCGATGCGGACGATCTTTACGAATACAGTAAAGACCCGGAAGTGGCGCGGCATGTGCTTTGGGAGGCATACCGCTCCGTATCCGATGCGCGGGCGTATGTACGCTACAGTCTGCGCAAATACCGAATGGGCGAACCGGCCAGCTGGTGTATCGAACTGAACGAAGAGCACAAGGTCATCGGCACGATCGGCTTTATGTGGTACCAGCGCGATAACAACGCCGCTGAGATCGGCTATTCCCTCTCCCGGGCTTATTGGAACAGAGGGATCATGACCGAAGCGCTTGAAGAGCTGATCCGATTCGGTTTTTGCGAGGCAAGGCTGCACCGGATCGAGGCCCAGCACGAAGTTTCCAATCCCGCTTCCGGCGCGGTTATGCGCAAATGCGGAATGCGTTTGGAAGGCACGCTTCGCGGAAGGCTTTACAACAAAGGTCGCTATGTCGATGTCGATCTGTATTCCATCCTGCGGGAGGAATACTTCTCCAGATCCAAATAAGCGGATCGGAAGCAAAATTCCACTGCATACAGGCGACAGAAAGGGAACTGCCTGTCGTCTGTATGCGTCTTAGTTCTATATATTTCTGTGTGCAGACGGCATATATGCCGATGTTTTGAATTCGCATGCTCCATCGGGCCGGGCCCGATGTTGGACATATAGAAACCGGAGGGATTGTCTTGGCGCTCCTGTACAATTGGGCTGAGCAATTAAAGAGCCTCTTTTCCAATCTCTTTCTCCAGCCGGACTGGCGTTCCTATTTTGATATTATCATCATCGCAATTCTGATTTATCAGGTGCTTAAGCGCCTGATGAAAACGCGCGCAAACAGCGTTATTCGCGGAGTTGCGCTGATTTTGCTGTGCACATGGCTGAGCGAAGTGCTGCAATTCAACACCATAAACTGGCTTTTGCAGCAGGTGATCAGCATTGGCGCGCTGCTGCTGATCATCGTATTTCAGCCGGAAGTGCGCCGCGCTCTGGAGCAGATCGGCCGCACGCGCTGGGTCGACGTGCCTTGGCTGAGGCTGGGCAGTGCTTCCGCCAAGACGACCGAACAGAAGATTGACGAACTGGTGACAGCCTGCGTGCGCCTTGCAAGAAGAAAAGTCGGCGCGCTGATCGTTATGGAACGTTCGACCGGCCTGCAGGACGTTATCGAAAGCGGAACGACTCTCGACGCCGAAATCTCCGCTCCTCTTCTGGAGAACATCTTCGAGCCTAACACTCCCCTGCATGACGGCGCGGTCGTGATCCGCGGAGACAGGATCGTCGCAGCGGCGTGCATCCTGCAGCTCTCGGCCGACAGCGGCATCAGCCGCGATTTGGGCACGCGCCACCGCGCTGCGCTTGGCGTGAGCGAAACGGCGGACAGCATTTCTTTGATCGTTTCCGAAGAGACCGGCATCATTTCTATGGCGCGGGACGGAAAGCTTACGCGCTATCTGGACGAAAATTCGCTCAAGGCGCTGCTCAAAGGGATTTTTATTGCCGAAAAGAAGCCGGAGGGCGGCCTGATGGCCATGTTCAAGCCGAAGGGAGGCGCCGGAAATGAGAAAAACTGAAATCAACTGGCCCGAAACCATTGCGGCGCTGAAAAAAAGCTGGAACATTGTGCGCGGCATCGTTTCGCGTAATATCGGCCTGAAGTGCCTTAGCATTCTGATGGCGCTGTTTTTGTGGAGTTATGTGATTACAACAAACCCGAACATCACGCGCAATAAGATGGTAAGCGACATTGGCATGTATGTGACGGGACAGTCCATGCTGACTTCGAGAAACCTTGCGCTGGTGACGGATGTGGCATCGGAGCTGGACGATATCAGCGCCCGCGTTACTGTTCCGCAGTCCAGCTTCGGTCTTGTAACGGATGCAAATGTGCGCGCCGAAGTAGATCTGACCGGCATTCGCACGACTGGAAGACATATGGTGAACCTGAAGGGTACGTCGGTATATGGCGACGTCGTGCAGCTCTGGCCTGAGTTCATTGAAGTAGAAGTCGAAGAACTCGTGCAGAGGTATGTGCCGGTGAACGTGCATCTTTCCGGCGAGGATGCGGATTCCTATTGGTATTCCAAGCGCATGAACCCCACGCAGGTAACGGTCAGCGGCCCCGCCTCGCTCGTGCAGACGGTCGCTTCGGCGGACATCACCCTTGATGTTTCGGACATTACCTCCTCTTACGCCAGGGCCGAGCAGTTCACGCTGCATACATCCAAGGGAGAGGACATCACGGCTCCTCTGACGTGTTCCACATCCTCCATCATGGTCTATCTGGACGTGTACCCTGCCAAGACCGTGCCGATCACGGATGATATGGACGTGATTCTGACAGGGTCGGTGCCGACCGGTTTCGAGATCACATCGGTCGAGGCCTCCCCCTCTACAGTTGTGATCGCCGCTGATTCGTCGCTGCTGGATACGATCGATTCGCTCTCCTTCAGCAAGATCGACGTTTCGCACCGCACGTCCTCGTTCACAAGGACGGTAAACCTGAGCAGTCTGAGCGGTCTGAAGTATGTTTCGACCAACCAGATCTCGGTCAGCGTGACGATCTCCGAAATCGATACGACGCGTAAGTTTGACGACGTGCCGGTCGCCTTTGTAAACGGTTCCGAGGGCTTGAAGGCCAATGTGGAAACGGACAGCATATCGGTCGTAGTAACAGGGCCGTATACTCAGGTAGACGCGATGACGAAAGACAGCATCATCGCTACGGTCGACTTGACAGGGCTGGAAGCCGGCGAGTACGATCTACCGGTATATGTTACGGTCGAAAGTCTGCCCGGTATTTCGTGCACGGCTGTTCCCGCCGACATTACTGTAAACCTTAAATAGTTCCCGGAAAAGAGGGCAGCATCTTGTTCTACACGTATTATACCGATACTCTGGTCACGCTGATGCTTGGCTGGATCCGCGGGTTAACTGATTGGATCTGGAAACTGATCAGCATGGGCGATGGTTCTGGCGGAAGAATCTTTCTTGCGTGGTTTTCCAGCAATTGGCTAAAACTCGTTCTGGTCATGATCGCAATTGGCGTTGCGGTGGATTGGATCGTATGGCTGATCCGCTGGAGGCCATACTGGCTGTGGTTCGGCAAGAAGCGGCGTATACTGGATGATACCCGTCCTTCTGTTAATCCAGCGTATGCAACCGGAAGAACGGTTGCGCCGCACTTTGCCGGCACGGCGCTCGGCCGAAAGGAAAGCCCTGCGATAGATGAATTCCCGCAGGATGAGCTTTTCGACGTAATTTCGCCAGCCATCGGCCAAACCAAGGCTCCTGCACAGCATTCGGCGCTTGTCGGCCAGTCAGTCCATCAATACATTGATGGACGCACGCGCGTAAACCCTCAAAAACCCAAGGAGAAGCCAAAGACGAATGATATCGAATGGTTTGAATAAGTATACTCTGCCACAGAAGCGGATCATCGTGATTGCCGGGCATTACGGCAGC
>JAFQGN010000315.1 GCA_017398245.1 Clostridia bacterium
AGCGCAGATTTCCAAGGAAGAGCTGCAGGCTGTTCTTCCGGAAGCGCTGCGCACGGCGGCGGTCGTTCGGACGCGCAAAGGCCGGTATTCTACGCCGCAGCAGTTGGGGCTGATCGTTTGCCGGGTTACAGCGGGCGGGTCGCTTTTGTTCGGCAGACCGCTGGATGAAGAGCTCCGGCATGCTCTGCGCGGAGATATCCGCTTGGATATGCCTATGGAAAGCGCGTGGCCGGACGATACTGTTCTCGTACGCCTGACGGACAGCGGAGAAAAGCCGCGCGGTACGCTGGATTCCATCGCCTGCAGGGCGCATGACAGCATTGCGGCGACGATCATCGTGCCTCCGACGGAACCGGAGAGGCAAAGGCATGGTCGCGCGAGAAAGCGTCCGCACAGGCCGCGATATGCGCCGGAGATCACTGCCGCGCCGGAAGACAGCCGGATCCGCGACAGGATCGTCGTAGAGGGCGATCTGTGCGGAGCGATGAACGGCGACGTCGTGATGCTGAAAATAACCCAGTATCCCGAAAAAGGGTGCAGCGCGCGCGGAACGGTGCAGGAAGTGATCGGCGATGCGGACGACGCTCGGACCGCATTAAAGGCGATCGCCGCATCGCACGGGTTTACGAAGCTGTTTTCCGACGAAGCCGCGCGCGAGGCGGACGGAATGCCCGAATATGTAGAAAAAAGCGATATGAACGGCAGGCGGGATCTGCGCGAGATGACGCTTTTTACCATAGACGGAGCCGACGCGCAGGATTTTGACGATGCGGTCTCTCTGGAAAAAGCGGAAGAGGGCTGGGTGCTCGGCGTGCATATTGCCGACGTTTCGCACTATGTTCTGCCCGGAAGCGCGATCGAAAAAGAGGCGTTCGGCCGGACTACGTCTGTATATCTGCCCGGGATGACCTTTCCTATGCTGCCGGAGGCGCTTTCTAACCGGTTGTGTTCGCTCATGCCGAACGAAGACCGGCTTGCGCTGAGCTGCATGATGCGCATGGATGGGCCGAAGGTCGCCGATTACGAGATTTTTCCTAGCGTGATCCGTTCAAAAGCGCGTCTCGTTTATACCGACGTGAACGCCATGTTCCGCGGCGAAGAGAACAATGTGCCCGAGGAACTAAAGCCGATGCTGAACGATATGCGCGCGCTTGCGCATTCGATACGCAGGGCGAGAGAGGGCAGGGGCGCGATCGAATTTGACCTTCCGGAGCCTGAGTTTGTTCTGGATCAAAACGGCGAGCCGAGATCGGTTCATGCGAGAGAGAGATGGGAAGCGGAAAAGCTGATCGAAGATTTTATGCTCACCGCGAACGAGACGGTTGCAAAATTTGCGCGAGAGGCTGAAGTGCCGATCCCGTATCGGGTGCACGAGCCGCCGGACCCGGACACGATGGCTGAGCTTGGCCGTTATCTGGAAAGCATGGAGATCCCGGCGCGCCTTGCGGGTGCGGTCGCCCCGGCGACGATCCGCGATATTCTGGAGAGCGTGAAGGGAAAGCCCGAGGAGAGCGCGCTCAACAGCGCGATACTGCGCGCAATGCGAAAAGCGGAATATGGGCCGATGCCGCACGGGCATTTCGCCCTTGCCGCGCGCGATTACTGTCATTTCACCTCACCGATCCGTCGATACCCGGATTTGACCGTGCATCGCGTGATCAAGAGCTATCTTCGCGGGGAATGCGACGGAGAATGGCTGGCAAAATGGACGACGGCGATGCCGGAGATCGCCTCGCACTGTTCGCACGGCGAAAACGCGGCTGCAATGGCGGAACGAGAAGCGGACGACCGCATGCGGGCGCGATATATGGCGCGCCGCATCGGCAAAAAGTTTACCGGAGTCATATCGGGCGTCACGCCGACGAGCTTGTTTGTCGCTCTGCCAAACACAGCGGAGGGACGGATCCCTGTATGGTCGTTGGACGAGCCGTTTGCATATGTGGAAGATATGCGATGCCTGATGGGAGAGTATTCGAGGCAGATGATCCGTATTGGTCAGAAGTGCGAGGTGCGCGTGGAGTTTGTGGATGAACGCGCAGGGTACATCGAATTCAGGCTGTGGCAGCTGATTGAAGACGAAAGGCAAAAGAATTAAACCCGTTGAACGCAAAACGCCCGGCTAATACGGCCCGGGCGTTTTCTGTATATTATATATCCTGCTTCTTTTCGACTTATGCAGAAAGTACGCACATAAATGGTACAAATCTGTTCAATTTGCTTGAAAATACAGATGATTTTTGTTATCCTATAGGAAAGCATGGGCTGTTCCCATGTAAAACCGTGAAAATGAGGTGCTTCCTATGAGCGAGAAGATCAAGGTTGCCATTATCGGCTGCGGAACCATCGCCACCTCCGCGCATATGCCCGGCTACAAGGCCAATGCCGACATTGCGGAAGTGAAGTATTTTTGCGATATCATCCCTGAGCGCGCGGTGAAGCTGCGCGACGCTTATGGCTCGGGCGAAGTTGTGGTGGATTACCACGATATTCTGGACGACCCGGAGATCACCTGCGTGTCTGTGTGCACGCCGAACTACGTGCACGCGCCCATCGCGATCGATTTCCTGAACCACGGCAAGCATGTGCTTTGCGAAAAGCCTGCGGCGATCACGGCGGACAAGGCGCTTGAAATGAAAAAGGCCGCCGATGAGACCGGCTACATTCTGAACATCGGCGTGTGCAACCGTTTCAAGAACGATATCATCAAGGTGCAGGAGATCATCGCATCCGGCGAGCTGGGCGATATCTACCATGTGTACTGCTCTTTCCGCAATTTCCGCTCCATCCCCGGACTCGGCGGCCCCTTCACCACCAAGTCTATGGCCGGCGGCGGCGCGCTGATCGACTGGGGCGTGCATTTCCTGGATCTGATCATGTACTGCATCGATCAGCCCAAGGTCAAGACGGTTTCTGCCGAATGCTACTCCATCCTCGGTAAGGAGATGGAAGGCTACACCTACACCAGCATGTGGGCAGGCCCGCCGGATTACAGCGGCACCTACGACGTCGAAGAATTCTGCACCGGCCTGATCCGTACCGAAGGCCCGTCCATCACCATGAACGGCGCCTGGGCACAGAATATCTTTGAGGAAGCCATGTTCGTGGAATTCCTGGGCACCAAGGGCGGCATCAAGCTGAACTACGGCGGCGGGTTCACCATTTACGGTACCAAGAACGGCATGCTGACCGAAACCAAGATCGCTCAGAAGAAGAACAATATGTACGATGATGAGATCCGCGATTTCCTGATCAAGGCGCCGCAGCGCATCAAGACCAAGGCGAATATCGACAACGCTCTCATCACTTCTCAGCTCATGGAGCAGATCTATCAGTCTGCAGCCGAGCACAAAGAACTGGTCGTTGGCTGATAAACACACAAAAAAGCACCCCGGAGAGTGTTCTCCGGGGCGCTTTTTTTACATTTTAGCGGGAGATCTCGTCCATCAGCTCCCAATAGGCAGCGTCGAGAGTCTCGGTCGGGTCTGCGCCGGCAAAGAGAACGTTCTGCACGGCTTCGTTACGCAGGCGCTGGAAGGTGGAGCTCCACACGGCGCGGGGCATGCCGGTACCGCAGGCAACACAGGCGTTGCGGGCGGCATTGTCCGGATCAAGGGCGACGAACTCGTCCTCAAGAGACTTGAGTACGACCGGAACGTTCAGATCCTGCGCGCGCTTGAGGATGCTCTCCTGCGAGAGGCAGAAGGCAATGAAGCGGAAGGCTGCCTCGGGCTGCTCGCAATCGGTGGAGATGAAGAGCATATTGCAGCCACAGAAGGTGCCGTTCACGCCGTTGTTGGGAGGCAGCGCGACGCCGATCTTGCCTTCGTAGGCCGGATCCTTGAGCATGGCGCTCAGTTCGGCGTTATTGATCAGGCACATGGCCGCGTTGCCACGCAGGAAGGGGTTGTTCTGGTTATTATCGTAGGGGATATTGACTTCGCCAAGGAAGCTCTGCAGGAACTCAAACGCTTCCACCTGCTGTTCGCTGTTCATCACGGGTTCACCGTTTTCATCCATGAAGGTGCCGCCGTTTCCGTAGACGAACACGTCAAATTCAACCATGTTGCCGCCGCTGGAGGGGAACGCAAAGCCGGCCTGCGTGATCTCGCCGGAAGCATCCTTCACGGTCAGCTTGCGCGCATAATCGGCCAGTTCTTCCCAAGTGGTAGGCGGGGCTGCCGGATCGAGCCCGGCTGCTTCGAAGAGATCCTTGCGATAGGCAAATACATAAGGCGTGACGGAATAGCCAAGGCCGTAGACATTGCCGTTATAGGTGCCGTTGGCCAGAACGGCTTCGAGGATATCGTCCTTGCCTTCCCAGGTCTCAAAATACTCGTCGATGGGCATATACTGGCCCTGTTCCACGCGGGAGGCGACGGACAGGATGCCATGGCCGATGATATCCGGGCCGATGCCGGCATCAAACAGGCTGTTGAGCTTGGTGTCCATGTCGCTGCCGATGGCCGCGTCGTCGTATTCGATGTTGATATCCGGGTTTTCGGCTTCAAAGGCTTCGATCACAGAAAGCCAGTAGTTCTTTTCCGGCTCATCGTTGCCGATGCGCTGGAAGGTGAGGGTGATCTGCTCGGTCTCGGCCATGCCCATAGGCACGGCGCACAGCATAAGCGCGATGGCAAGCAGCCATGCAAAGGTCTTTTTCATCGTTTTTTTCCTCCTTTTATGCTCGTTAAGCTGCGTTACAGGTGCTGTTTTCCTTCCAGAAGCTGCCTGTCCAGCCAGCCTCTGCCGATAAAGGGGTCTTCGTGTGCAAGAAGCTCTGCATGCAGGGCTTTGCGCAATTGAGCGATGCGGGGAGCGAATTCCTCGCTGGCGATCAGGTTGTTCTTTTCGCCTGGATCAGTAGACAGATCGTAGAACTCGTCGATATCCGTCATATTCCAGATGTATTTATGCTGCCCGTCACTGATCATACGCGAGCAGTACAGGCCGAACTGCTGCCCGTTTGCCGAAGAGGTGATGTATTCGCGCCTATTCGTATCCTCTTGCGCGCTTAGCGGCAGTTTTTTTCCGTGTGCGCGGTTGGTTTCCGGCAGACGGAGCAGGCTTCGGATCGTCGCTTCGGTATCGAGGCAGCCGGAAACGAATGCATCGCAATCGTAATGGGCATACCCCGGCGCTTTTACGATCAGCGGGATCCGCGTAACATCGTCAAAGAGCACATAATGCTTATCCATCATGCGATGGCTGCCGCACATGTCGCCGTGATCGGAAGTAAAGACGATTACGGTATCGTCCCAGATGCCTTCTTCTTTGATCGCCTGCAGGATGCGGCCGACGGAATCGTCCAACTGGCTGATCATGGCGAAATACCGGGCGACCATGGGAGAAAGCTCTTCCCACCGGCAGCCATCGAGCCCCCAATTCATCGCCTGCTGCCTCTGGCAATACGGTTTTTTGATGAACGGATCGTCAAAACCGTCCCAAGTCTGGATTTCGGCAGGATCATACATGGATGA
>JAFQGN010000316.1 GCA_017398245.1 Clostridia bacterium
CACATCGCGGATGGTCTGCTGCTGCGGGAGGATCAGCCTGCCCTTGGGCGCGGCCTCGTCGATGGGGATGACCAGCACCACCGTGTCGCCGGGTTCCAGCAGATCGGCCACCAGCCGCCTGCCGTTTCCCTTGGGCAGAAGGCGTGCGAGCGCCTCTTTTAATTCGTGGATATTCTGCCCCGTTGCCGCGCTCACGGCCATGCCGTCCTCCGGCGCGAACCCGGGCCTCATATCTGCCTTGTTCCAGACCTTCAGCGTCGGGATCTTCCGTTCGGCCAGCATTGCCGCAACGGTGCGGTCCTCTTCCGTTTCCCCCTCTGCGCAGTCGATCACCAGCAGCGCAATATCGCACCGGCGCATCACCTGCTTTGCCTTTTTCACGCGCAGAAGGCCCAGTTCGCCCTCGTCGTCCAAGCCGGGCGTGTCGATCAGCACCACCGGCCCAAGCGGCAATATCTCCATCGCCTTCTGCACCGGGTCGGTGGTCGTCCCCTTTACATCGCTCACCAGCGCGGCCTGCTGCCCGGCGATCGCGTTCATCAGGCTGGATTTACCTGCGTTCCTGCGGCCGAAAATGCCGATATGCACCCGGTTCGCGCTGGGCGTTGCGTTCATGCTCATTCTATACCCTCCATTCGGCTCATGAGATACGGGCGGCCGGAACACACCCGCAGGTCAGAACCGGAAATCGCGCCGGTTGGAATTTTTGATATCCTCGATATTCTGGATCGCGATCTCCTTTACCTTCTCGTTCGGGATCTTCTCCAGTTCCTCTTCTATCATCTTGAAGCCGACCTTCTTCGTTTCCTCGCTGGCATAATCCACAAGGAACTCGGTCAGCGTCATCAGCGCGTTCGGATGGCAGCAGTTGAGAATCTGCCCGCTCTTGCACAGGCTCATGAACCGGTCGCCCGTGCGCCCGAGCCTGTAGCACGCCGTACAGAAGGACGGGATATGCCCGTTTTCCATCAGCCAGCGCACGACCTCGTCCAGCGTCCTCTGGTCGGAAACGTCAAACTGCTCGGTATCGTGCGGCCTTTCCTCCTCCGCATAGCCGCCCACAGAGGTGCGCGATGCGCCCGAGACCTGCGAAACGCCCATGTTGAGCAGCCTTCCGCGCACGGCCTCGCTTTCGCGCGTGGAAACGATGATGCCGGTGTACGGCACGGCAAGGCGGATGCACGCCGTGATTTTTGCAAAGATATCGTCGGAAATGCCGTTGTCGAACTGATCCGGGTCGATATCGTCCGCCCTCTTGAGGCGCGGAACGGAAATGGTATGCGGGCCGACGCCGTGCACGGCCTCGAGATGCTCCGCATGCATGATCAGGCCTGCAAATTCGTATTTGTACAGCTCCAGCCCGAACAGCACGCCGAGACCGACGTCGTCGATGCCGCCGAGCATGGCGCGGTCGTGCGCCTCGGTGTGGTAATCGTAATCATGCTTGGGGCCGGTCGGATGGAGCTTCAGATAGCTTTCCTTGTGGTACGTCTCCTGGAACAGAATATAGGTGCCGATGCCCGCGTCCTTGAGCTTTTTATAATTTTCTACCGTCGTGGCGGCGATGTTCACATTCACGCGGCGGATATCGCCGTTCTTGTGGTGCACAGAGTAGATCGTTTTGATGCTCTCCAGCACATAATCGATCGGGCAGTTCACCGGGTCTTCGCCGGTCTCGATGGCCAGGCGCTTGTGGCCCATGTCCTGCAGCGCGATGACCTCGGCCCGGATCTCCTCCTGCGTCAGCTGTTTGCGCGGGATGGTCTTGTTTTTCATATGATACGGGCAGTACACGCAGCCGTTCACGCAATAATTGGATAGGTACAGCGGCGCGAACATGACGATGCGGTTGCCGTAAAACGCCAGCTTGATCTCCTCGGCGATCTTGTAGATCTCCTCGATCTTTTCCGGAATCTCGCACGCGAGCAGCAGCGAGGCCTCCCTGTGCGTCAGCCCCTTGCAGGAAAAGGAATTGCCGTCCCTCTTCGGGCGCGCCTTTTCCAGAATTTCGTCGATCAGGGCCACGTTGTTCTTGTTCTCTTCCGCCCAGGCAAGGGTCGCCCGGATCTCGCCGTCGTTGATGAATTCCTCCGCGTGCATGCTCTTCGGGTCATAGATTGCCATAGTGTTCCGTCTCCTCTCTTCGGGTCAGATTTTCTTCCCCGTCAGATCGTATTTTGAGTACCCCATTGACCGGCAGGTCGGAAGACCTTCCCGCCGGAAAATTCTCGATTGCCTGCAGGCGTTTCAGCCCGCAAAATCGCCCCGGTCGGTCACCACTTCGTAACCGATCTCCTCCACCTTCCGCCTGAGCCTGTCCAGCAGCTGGGCCGATTCCGTACCGGAAAACGCCTTGCCGTCGTACAGCGCATATTTTTTGCGCACGCTCATGGGCGAAAGATTGGGCATGATGACGTTCGCGCCGAAGCGGATCGCCCGCATCTGCGCGTCCGCCTCCAGAGAGGCCAGTGCGGTCGTCGCCGGCAAGAGGATATTCGGGCACATCAGCCGGATGATCCCCAGCAAAATCAGCGTCGTTTCCACCGATCCGGCCTTTTCGTCCCTGAATTTCGTGTCCTTATGCGGGATGAACGGGCCGATGCCGCACATCTCCGGCTTCAGATCCCTTATGAATTGCAGATCCTTCGCCAGATGCGCGTCCGTCTGCCCGGGCGAGCCCACCATGAACCCCGCGCCGGTCTGAAAGCCAAGCTCCTTCAGGTTTTTCAGGCATTCCATCCTGTTTTCAAACGAGAGACTGGCCGGGTGCAGCTGTTCGTAATGCGTTTTATCCGCCGTCTCATGGCGCAAAAGATAGCGGTCCGCCCCCGCCGCGCGCAGCCGCGCATAGCTTTCGCGGCTCCTTTCGCCCATGGAAAGCGTCACCGCACAATCGGGGTATCGGTCTTTTATCGCCGAAACGATATCGCAAAGAACTTCATCGGTAAAGAAACCGTCCTCGCCGCCCTGCATCACAAACGTGCGGAAGCCCAGCGCATAGCCCTCCGCGCAGCATTCCAGAATTTCCTCTTTGCTCAGCCGATAGCGCTCGCAGTTCGGGTTGCTCTTGCGGATGCCGCAGTAATAGCAATCGTTTTTGCAGATATTGCTCACTTCGATCAGCCCGCGCACGAACACCTTGTTCCCGTACACGCCCCTGCGCGCCTGTTCGGCGCGCTCCTGCAGCATGCGGGCGCAGTCTTCCTGCCGGCACAGTTCGATCAGCCGGACAAAATCGACCTCTCCGCCGCACTGCAGGGCGTCCAGCATCCCGCGCAGCTCGTTCACGTTGCTCATTCATTTTCCTCCGCATGTGTGATCACATTGGAATACGCCGTCTTCGCGCTCACGCCGGACAGCCTGCCGATCTTTCCGCTCAGCGCGGAGATGATATCTTGCGGCGCGTCCACGGCGATGGAGATCACGCTGATCTTTTTTTCGCGATACGGAATGCCCATCCGGCCGATAATCCAGCGCCCGTATTCGTGCAAAATACCGTTGAGTTCTTCAACCGCTTCCATATTTTCCACAATAATGCCGATCACGGCCACTCGCGTATCCATGCGCGATCCCTCCTACACATGCTATACCCGCATTTTTGCCATACGAAACGCAGGCTTTCTCCTTGCAAACAAAACGCCGCGCCCCTCTGTACATGAGAAGGACGCGGCGCAGAACAGGCCCGGCTACAAAGCAGCCGTGCCGTACAATCGTTCGTATGCCGCCGTCGCCTTCTCGTCAGAAGCTTCTTTCGGTCAGGGGCCAGCAAGCACCAGTATACAACTTTCTTTTCTCTCCGTCAATCGGCCCGGCAAAACCTGCCAAAGGCCCGCTCAGCGCGAAACCGACGGTATCAGCCGCCCGATCTCATCAGGCCAGTTGAGCAAGCTCCGCCTCCGCGCCGGTCAGCCTAAGCCTCTGGTAGCGCTTTTGCGGGAACACGAGCGTGGTATTGCTGTACACGCCGTTATCGGCAAACAGCTCGGCCATGCAGGTATCGAACACGACGGTCATCTCCACCGCGCCTTCGCACAGCTTCTTCGCCTTGACGACGCGCATCATATCGTCGTTAAACTGCGGGTGGAAATCGCTCATGCCGGCATTGGTGCGGTCGGCAAAGAGATTTCCGTCCTCATCCAGGCCGAACCGGAAGCTCTCGCCATCGTTTTCCAGCTTTGCTTCAAACGCGCCCTTCGCCCTGATGCGCAGCGCGAATACCTCGCCGGGCAGCATCGCGCCGTCCTCCACGGGGCCGAATACCACATTCGGCAGCACCGGCCTGCTGGCCATGCGCAGCCCCGCGGGCGTATCGGCCAGATACATTTCCCTTGCAATGGTCATCTGCCCGCAGAACTCGCTGGTGGGCAGTTCCTTTGCATACACCCAGGAGGTGCCCCAGCCGATCTGCACGGGCCTGTCCGCGCCGGCAAAGGTCACCGCGGCGTAGTTGTCGTATCCCACGTCCGCCATCACAGGCTCGTTCCATTTTTCCGTCTGATGGAACGTATCGCCGTCAAACCGGCCGATGAAATACTGGCTGCGGTTGCCGCCTTCCTCGTTTGGATAGCAGTTTGAGCACGTCAGCACCCAGTATTCCTTGCCGTCGGGCGCAGTCAGCGGGAACACATCCGGGCATTCGTACACGCCGGGGCGGATGCATTCGCTCTTACCGAATTCGCCCGTCTTTTCCCAGTCGATCAGGTTTTTGCTTGCGTAGAATTCCACATGGTCGCCCGCGGCCACCGCGCAGGACCAGCCGCCCTTTACCGGGTTTTTGAACACCTTCGGGTCGCGGAAATCCTTCAGCCCGGGGTTCTTGATCACGGGGTTGCCCTCGTATTTGGTAAAGTGGATATAATCGGTGGAATAGGCGATGGACTGCTGCTCGCAATCGCCATGGTGCGTGAACATGAGGATCATCGGATCGCGAGTGCCGTCGCCAAGGCCCGAGGTGTTCCCCTCGTCGATGACCGCACTGCCGGAAAAGATCATGCCCAGCTCGTCGTCGGGCCTCAGCGCAACGCCCAGCTGCTTCCAGTGCAGCAGGTCCTTCGATTTTGCATGGAACCAGTGCATCGGGCCCCACACCGTGTCATACGGATAATACTGCGCAAACAGATGATACTCGCCGTCGGCATATACCAGCCCGTTCGGGTCGTTGATCCAGCCGTACGGCGGCGCGTAATGCAGCGCCGGCCTGAAATTCCGCTTTGCCCAAGTGCTCATTGGTATTTCCCCCTGTCCGGTAATTTTCTTTGCCCCCATTATAGCACATATCCGCTTGCCCATGGGGCTTTTTCTCTGATATACTTGCCAAAGAAAGCGAGATGAACGCACCATGGATTACGCCGCATGGAATTCGGCCCTTCTGGAACGACTGAGCCTGTATCTGAACGGGCACGAGCGCGATATCGACGCCGCCTCCGCGCGCGATCTTATGCGCGCCTGCCGCATGAACGAGACCGAGGCCTTCTCCATGCTCCTTGCCGCCATGCTCGGGCTGGAGACCGACCTGTACCCTGAGCACCGGCAGGCGTTCGAGGCCTATTTTCCGTACATGGTGCGCCTGCTCGATCCCGCCCTCTACCGGGCCGACCCCTACTATGCCGCCGTGCGCATTCCCTCGCGCAAGCAGGGCCGCTGGGAGCTTTGCACCCAGACCTACGCCCCCTGCGAGGCCTTCGTCTGCGGAGATATGCAGCGCATGCCCGACGGCCGGCTCATCGCGCCCATCGGCTTTTTCATGGAGCCGTTTTCCTACCCTTGCGTCAAGGAAAACGGCCGCGAGTGGATGCTGATCACCCCCAACGAGATCGAAACCATGCGCCCGGCGATCGATCAGGCAAATGGCAAAGTGCTCGCCTTCGGCCTCGGGCTGGGGTATTTTGCCTTCATGGCCGCACGAAAGCCAGAAGTCGCCTCCGTCACCGTCGTCGAGCGCGATGCAAACGTGATCCGCCTCTTCAAGGAGCACATCCTTCCCCAGTTCCCGCAGATACAAAAGCTGCGCATCGTGCAGGCCGACGCGTTTGATTACATGCAAAATTGCGCCCCCGCCGAGCGATACGACTTCATCTTTACCGATCTCTGGCACGACGCGGGCGACGGCCTTCCCCTGTACCGGCGCATGAAGGCTCTCGAGCCGCTCAGCCCCGCCTCCCGCTTCACCTACTGGATCGAGCCCACGCTCCGGGCGTATCTTTGAGGCGCAAAGCGGGAGGGACCTTTCTTTCGAAAAAGAAAGGCCCCTCCCGCACCCTCCCCAAAGAAATCTGTATTGGGG
>JAFQGN010000317.1 GCA_017398245.1 Clostridia bacterium
GATCATGACATGCCTGCTGGCGCTGGAATACGGGCATCTGGAAGAGGAGATCGTCATTCCCAAGGAAGCGGCGAACGTACCCAAGGATTCTTCTTTGATGCCGGTGACGGTGGGCGAGGAGATGATGTTCATCGACCTGCTGTACGGTCTCATGCTGCATTCGGGCAACGATTCGGCCAACGCCGTGGCGGTGATCGTGGGCGGGTCGATCGACGGATTCGTGGACATGATGAACGCCAAGGCGGCGGAACTGGGCATGACCGGCACGCATTTTTCCAACGCGCACGGCTATCATGCCGACGACCACTACACCACCGCAAGAGATATGGCCCGCCTTGCGCAGGCGGCCATGCAGAACCCGGAGTTCCGGCAGATCGTAGGCACGCCGGCGTATATCATCGAGCCGACGAACAAGCGTTCCGAACGGCTGAAGATGGTCAACTCCAACCTGATGCTCATTTCCGAGACCGAGTATTATTATGAAGGCATGACCGGCGTGAAGACCGGCTTTACCGGCGCGGCGGGGCAGACCTTTGTATTTGCAGCGGAAGTCGACGGCGCGAGCGTGATCGGCGTGAACATGAAGACCGGCGACAGCAAGGACAACCCGCAGCGCTGGGCCGATACCCGCGCGATGCTCGATTACGGCTTCACCCGCTACACGCATTATTCCTTTGCCGAACTGTACAACATGGCTCCGGCCACGGTGCAGATCGCAAACGCGATCGAGACCGACCCCAGCGGCGGCGAGCTTTTGCTGGGGATCGCCAATGTGATGGGCGAGTTCGACGCGGCCTGCCTGGACGGCAACACGGCCTCGGCCCTGCAGGATTTTCAGGCCAGGCGGCAGTACGCCATCACGGCGGAGCTGACCGCGCCTATCGCTGCGGGTACGATCGTGGGAACGATAACGTATCCGGCGGAGGACGGAAGCACCGTAACGGCCACGCTGGTCGCGTCCCGTTCCATTGAAGAGCAGCCCGAGGTGCTCACGATTGCCGATTTCCTGCCCTTTCTGGAGGGGATCGACATGAACGCGGCTGCGCAGGTGCTGAAGATCGGCGGCGTGGCGCTGATCGCGCTGCTGGTGCTGCGCGCAGTTCTTCGCGCAAGGCAGAGGGCCCGGCGCAGAAGGCAGCGCAGGGCGGCCCGCAGGAGTAATTCCTATGCCCAAAACGGCACGTATCGCGGAGGGCGCGACCGCTATTACAGCTGAAAACCGAAGACGCGTTCCGAATTTTATGATCGGAGCGCGTTTTTTGTGCTATAATCTGTCTATCACGTCCGATGGGAGGATGGTACGATGGATCCGATCAAGGTTTGCGAGAAAATGATCACCCCCATGCGCCCGAAATGGAAGGGCACGATGACTGACCGCGAGCGCTTCAACCGGCAGATGCATTACAAGCCGGTGGATCGCTGCTTTAATATGGAATTCGGCTACTGGCAGGAGAATTTTTCCGAATGGGATCTGTTTGTGGAGAACGGCATCTGCTCGAACGAAGAGGCGGACGCGTTTTTCCATTTTGACCGCATCTCGTCCATTGGCGCGAATGTTTGGATGGCCCCGCCGTTTCCGCAGAAGGAGATCGGCCGCGTGGGCAGCAAGATCATCATGCAGAACGGCGACGGTCTGACGGCGGAGGTGCCGGCGGACAGGCACGATACCATTCCGCATTACATCAAATCCTCCGTGGTCACGCCGGAGGACTGGAAAAAGGTGAAGGAGGAGCGTTTTCAGCGCGGGGAGCAGAGGCTGCCGGACATTGAGGCGCTTAAAAAGATCCACACGCCTGATCGCGATTACCCGCTGGGCATCCACTGCGGCTCCATGATCGGCAAGATCCGCGATATGCTCACGTTTGAGGGGCTGGCCTATGCCTGCTACGATTACCCGGAGATGGTGGAGGACATGGTGGAGACCTGCTGCGTGCTGGTGGAGGACGCGCTGGACGCCATTTTGCCGCATTTTGATTTTGATTATGCTTCCGGCTGGGAGGACATCTGCTTTAAGAACGGGCCGATCGTATCCGTGCCGTTCTTCCGCGATGTGGTGATGCCGCGCTACAAGCGCATCCGAAAAAAGCTGGATCAGCACGGCATCGATATCTGGTATACCGATTGCGACGGCGACGTGCGGCCGATTCTGCCGTATCTTCTGGAGGGCGGCATCAACTGCCTGTTTCCGTTTGAGGTGAACGGCTGCGCGCATCCGGGCGAGCTGCTGGACAAATACGACGGGCAGCTGCGCATCATGGGCGGCGTGGACAAGATCCAGCTGGGCAAGGGCCCGGAGGCGATCCTGGCGTACATGAAATCGCTGGAGAAGTATGTGGAGCGCGGCGGATACATTCCGTTCTGCGATCACCGCTGCCCGCCCAACGTCAAAACGCAGGATTATCTGTATTACCTCGATCTCAAAGAGAAGATGTTCGGCCTGAAGTGACGCTGCGGAAGGGGACGTCGGGGCTCTGCCCCACCCCCCCGGAGGGGGAATGATTCCCCATACACCCCTCAATATGGGGATATCATTACTAATGATAGAAAGAGAAGGCCGGCTGCACTTACAGTGCGGGCCGGCCTTTCGCTATGCATTTTCTCTTGTTGCGTTCTGTTAGGCGGAAGCAAACGTCAGCGGGCACTGCCCGCCCGGCAACGCTTGCAGCGTGGGCCGGCCTTTTGCTATGGGTTTATGCTTTTGAAATTCTGTCCGGCGGCAGCAGATGCCAGTCAGCTCTGCCGGCGGCCGGAAAGGACGGCATGTCTTTTTGAGTCCTTCAAAGAATGGGATTTTCAAGAGATGAAATCCTCTGAGCGAGAGGGGCGGAGAGAGCGGCCTTGAAGGTTCGACGATGTTCAA
>JAFQGN010000318.1 GCA_017398245.1 Clostridia bacterium
AGCGGCGCATGGAGCATGTCGACGTCGCTGCGCAGGAAATTGATACGCATTTTGGACAACCCTTCTTTTTGCGATATTTGGGGAAAAAGGCTTGTGCGTTCAAGCGCATATCCTTACACCTTAAGTAAACCATACAACCGTGTCAGAATTGTTCACCGTATGTTGCGTTTCGGAGCACATTTGCCGAAGAAACGTCATATTTGGGCGCGGAGAGGGGAATACACCGGCGCGCCTGCAGAATTTGCCTGCAACAGACCTGTATCCGGCCTCAACTGCCGGTCGGCAGTGCCGACAAAAAATTGCTGACGCCTAATAAAAGCCAACATCCAATTTTTCATAACACAAGCCCGGCCCACGCTGTAAGTGTTGCCGGGGCGGCCAGTGGCCGCTGACAATAGCTGCCGCCGAACAGAACGCAAGAATGGCTTTTTTATAGCAAAAGCCCGGCCCACACTGTAAGTGTTGCCGGGCTTCTCTTTTTTATGACAGAATATATATCCCCAAATAGAGGATTCTTAAGGGAATCATTCCCTTAAGCGGGGTCTGGGGCAGAGCCCCGGCGTAACCCCCTCACGTTACCTGCACAGCTCCTCGTAGCGGGCGAGCAGTTCCTCGAAGAAATTGAGCGCGCGGTCGACCGGCTCGGAGGTGGACATGTCCACACCCGCCAGCTTGAGCGCCTCGATCGGCGGCAGGCTTCCGCCGGCGGAGAGGAACTTCTTGTAATCGGCCACGGCGGCTTCGCCCTCGCTGCGGATGCGGGACGCGATCGCGCAGGCGGCGGAGAAACCGGTGGCGTATTTGTAGACATAGAAGGAACGGTAGAAATGCGGGATGCGCATCCACTCCCAGCCGATCCAGCTGTCCGGCGTGCAGCAGGGGTAGTATAGCTTGTTCAGCCTGTCGTGCACTTCGTTCAGGCTCTCGGCGGTCAGCGGCTGGCCGGCCTCGGCCATGGCATGGCTCTCCTTTTCGAACTCGGCAAACATCGTCTGGCGGAACACAGTGCCGCGGAAGCCGTCCAGCAGGTTGTACAGAAGGAACAGCTGCGCGTTCTTGTCGTCCTTGTAGCGCTCCAGAAGCTCCATGGCCAGCAGCACCTCGTTCACGGTCGAGGCGACCTCGGCCACGAACAGGGAATAGCCCGCCTTTTCGAAGCACTGGGTCTTGTTGGAATAATAGGAGTGCATGGCGTGGCCCAGCTCGTGCGCAAGGGTGGAGACGGCGTCGAAATTGCGCTTGTAGCTCATCAGCACATAGGGGTGGGAATCGTACGTGCCCCAGGAATACGCGCCGGAGGACTTGCCCACGTTCTCGTAGCAGTCGATCCAGCGTTCCTTGCGCGCGCGGCGCAAAGTGGAGGTGTATTCCTCGCCCAGCGGCTTCAGGCAATCGCAGATCAGCTCGATCGCTTCGTCAAAGGAGACGGAGATGTCGAAGCCGTCCTTGGGGGTGACATAAAGGTCGTAATAGGCCGGGTCGTCCAGTCCCGCGGCGTGCTTGGCGTTGGTCTTGACAAGGCGGTTCAGCGCCGGCAGGTGCTTGTGCACGGTGTCGATCAGCGCGTTGTATACTTCCACCGGGATCTGGTCCGGGAACAGGCTCGCTTCCAGACAGGTGCCGAAATTGGCCGCCTTGGCATAGAAGATATCGCTCTTGACGGAAGAGGCATAGATGGTGGCGATGGTGGAGCCGAAGGACTTGTAGGTGCCGTAGAGCGCTTCGTAGGCCGCCTTGCGCACGCTGCGGTCGCCGCACATCATGGTGGGGATGTAATTGGCGTGGGTGATCTCCAGATCCTCGCCGTTTTCGTCTTTGATGGTCGGGAACTTCATGTCCGCGTCGGTGAGCATATCGTAAATATTGGAAGCGCTGCCGCCGATCTCGCCGGTCATGGCCACGATGCGCTCCTCGGCCGCGGAGAGGGTATGCGGCTTTCGGCGGGCGATGTTTTCCAGCATAACGGAGAAATTGGCAAAGGCCGGGTCAGCGATGAGGGAAGCGATATATTCCTCGCTGCAGGAGGTCAGCTCCGGCGAGAGGAAGGCCGTGGCGGTGGACGCGCGCATGATCAGGTTTTCTGCGCGGGCGGTCAGCGCCTGATAGGCGGATACGTTGTTGTCCTCATCGCGGCGCATTTTGGCGTAGGTGTACAGGTTTTCCACCAGCCTGTCCAGCTTGCTGCTTTCCAGAGCGGCTGCAAGGCAGGTATCGCGGTCGTTCAGTTTCCCGGCAAAGCGGCCAAAGTTTTCGGCCAGCTTGCCCGCTTCTTCGTAGTCCTGCTCCCATTGTTCCTGGCTCGCGTAAATGTCTTCCAGCTGCCAGGTATCTTCCTTCGCACGCTGCGCGCGCGGCATGGTGTTTTCAATCATAACGAGAGAACCTCCTTGTTTTTTTGCGGGGAACCCTTTTCTTCCGCAGAAGAAAATGGTTCCCCGCGCCCCTCCTAAAAGAAGCCTGTTGGGAAGGATGTAAGAAATCCTTTCGTAAGCTTTTTGCCCCGCGGAAGGTTGCAAAAGATGACGAAAGAAGGTGCATGTATCTCCCAAATTGGTTTCTTTGGGTGGGGTGCGGGGAGGGTCTTTCTTTTCCCAAAGAAAGGCCCTCCCCGCAATATCACTCAAATAAAACTCAGATACGGGCGCCGCCGACGGGACGGATGCCCAGCACGTTGCAGGCGTTCTCGCCGAAGACGGAGTTCATGCGCTCGGCATAGGCGTCGAGCATATCGAACGGAACGAAGGCGAGGATGGTGCCGGCGAAGCCGCCGCCATGGATACGCCACGCGCCCTTGCCCTGCAGCATGCGGCGGGACAGTTCCAGCGCCAGCGCCATTTCCTGGTTGGAGGAGCCGGGCACATACAGGTTCTGCAGCAGCTTCCAGGAGCTTTCGCCGGAGGCGATGATGCCCTTGAGGAAGGTTTCCACATCGTCCCTCTTGAGCGCTTCGACCAGACCCGGCACGCGGGCGTCTTCATCGTAGAAGTGCAGCGCGCGCATGATGGCGCGGTCGGAGACCTTGTTCTTCAGCTGCGGGATGGCCTTTTCCATATCCTCGGCCGGGATCTCGCGCAGAACGGTCGCGCCCAGTTCCTTGGCAACGGCCTTCATTTCGGCCGGAACCGCGGCGTACTCGGAAGTGAGGTTGCCGTGCTCGCCGCCCACGCACACCACGCAGATGGCGAAGCCCTTTTCGGCAAAGTCATAGGACAGAGCCTCGATCTGGGCGTCTTCGGTCTTGAAATCCATAGTGACCAGGCCGCCGACGGAAGAGGCCATCTGGTCCAGCAGGCCGGAGGGCTTGCCGAAATAGACGTTCTCGGCGTACTTGGACATGATGGCAGCCTTTTCCGGGGAAACGACCCAGCCGTTGTACAGGGCGTCGAACGCGCACACGATCATCACTTCGAACGCGGCGGAGGAGGACAGGCCGGAGCCCTTGAACACGGTGGAGGTAACCGCAGCGTCAAAGCCGCCGATCTTGTAGCCGTTGTT
Organism: Clostridia bacterium; assembly: GCA_017398245.1. The sequence goes on from JAFQGN010000318.1 coordinate 3,496, forward strand.
CTTCATCGCAGCCGCAACGCCGCGGATGAGGGAGGTGGTGGTCTCATATTCGGCCTTGGTGGCTTCCAGATTGTTCAGATCCACGATGAACGGCTTGTTGAAGCCTTCGGAATACAGGGTGACGGTGTTGGTGTCGTTCGGGGTGATGGCGGCAACGGTGTCCAGAGTCACAGACGCGGCCAGAACGCGGCCGTTGTTGTGGTCGGTGTGGTTGCCGGCGATTTCCGTGCGGCCCGGGGCGGAAACGAAGAGCACTTCGCCCTTGTCGCCGTAGAGTTCCTTGTGCCATGCGGCCAGCTTTTCGTAGCGGGCAGCCTGCTTCTCGGCTTCGCCGTTCCTGTCGCCGTACAGGGCCTTGATCGCGTCCATACGCTTCATGTCCATAGTCGTATTGCCTCCGTCTCTTTGTGTTTTCCGCCACAGGCGGTCATATTCTGTATCGCGCGGAATTTCTCCGCATGTATTCATCTTATTGTAGCGCATTTGCGCAAAACAGGCAACACCGCCGCGGAATTTCTTGCTTCTGCGGCAGTAAAAAAGAGCGGGCCGCACGCGGCCCGCTCCCGGGAAAACGGTGTTACTTCGGCAGATAGCTGCCGGACGCCTGGGGATAGAAGACGCGCGCGACGTGCAGAACGACCGCAGGTTTGCCCGTTTCAAGTCCGATGGCGGCTTCAAGCGTGTCCGACTCGACCGTCTTGGTATACGCATTGATTCCGCCCTCATACGCCTCGAGGTCCCTGTCAGAAAATGTGAACAGCTTGCCGAGATTCCAGCCGAAGACAGGAGTGGTCTTGCCGTAGTTTTCGATGGAATCCTCAAAGAGGGTGTAATAATCGTCCTGCGGGTCGGCGGGGATCGTATCGCCGTCGGCAGTCCGCAGCTTCAGCGTGTCGGGCGCGCCGAAGACGGACTGCACATGGCCAGAGACGCTCTTGAGCCATTCCAGCGCCTCTTCGTCGCTGTTCATGGGCCAGTAGAGCGTGGCCTGCGTGAAGGTGCCGTCCTGGAATTCATAGCGCAGATACGCGCCCTTACCGAGGACGTCGATCGGCTCGGAGGTGATGACTGGATACGCCCGCGCAGTCGCGGCTTCGGAAATATCGATCGAGCTGCCGCCGTTTCTGTGGCAGACGATGGGCGTGCCCGCATCGGCCTCGCGGTAGATGACGGCGGTGGAACGGAGACCGAATTGCATTCCGCGGAATTCCGGCCATTCTTTCGTTCCGCCGAGCACGGGCGCGGCCTCGCTTTGGGCAAACGAGCTGGGCAGAAGTGAGAGGACAAAGACAAACGCGAGCAGAATTGGGAACAATTTCTTCATCAACAAAACCTCCTTGCTGTTTCGTTTTGTCCCGGTTCCCGGCATACAGGAGAAGATGGCTGCTGTCCGCAGGCACGAGCCTGCTTTGGAGCAGCGCACAGGCATGAACCGGTTAATTTTATTATATCATATTGAGCAGAGAGAATGTGGCGAGAGTATGTTGGCGGCGCGGTTTTTTTTGGCGGCTCTTCTGATGCGGGAAACATTTGGCGCGGATGTTTACAGGCGGGGCAAAAGAGTGTATAATAAAAATGCTAAAAGGGGGTGTGTGCCGATGGCGGCGAGAAAAGAAGGTATCAAGGTCGTCGCGCAGAATCGGCGCGCACGGCACGATTATTTCGTTCTGGAAACATGGGAAACGGGCGTGGAGCTCAAGGGGACTGAAGTCAAATCCATCCGCATGGGCAAGTGCAATTTGAAGGATTGCTATGCGCAGGTCAAAAACGGCGAGCTCATCGTCGACGGCATGCACATCAGCCCCTACGAAAAGGGCAATATCTTCAATACCGATCCCATGCGCCCGAAAAGGCTGCTTGCGCACAAGGTCGAGATCCGCAAAATGCAGCAGCAGGTGATGAAGCAGGGCCTTTCGCTCATCCCGCTGCAGCTGTACCTTAAAAACGGCCGCGTAAAGCTGGAACTGGGCCTGTGCAAGGGCAAAAAGCTCTACGATAAGCGCGACGACATGGCCAAGCGCGATGTCAAGCGCGAGATCGAACGCAGCTTCGCCGGCCGCGGATAAAGCAGGCCGGGCGGGGCATACTGTTGGAAGGCAGCGGGGCAGAAGCGCTCCGTTCCTATAATAAGGGGGCGTACATGGTTTCGACGGGGATCATGGGGTTTTGAGAAGCGAGCGGCGGAGCTTGACCGCCATAAAACAGGCAAAAAAATAACTGCGAATAATAACGTAGAACTCGCTGCTGCTTAATAGCAGCGTGTCGGAACTGAGCCTCCTGCGGCGCAGCAAAGCGTGGCTTGCCACGCCTACCGGCATCATTTAAGGCAGGGAACGAACTTGCTTAAGCTTTGCGGCAAGCCGGATTTTATGAAGCTACTGACCCCGCTATCCTGTCTGTGGGAGAGCGGCAGAGGGAACGTCAAAACATAGACTGCGCTCGGAGATGCTCAGGGTTCCGGGTTTTCGGACAGGGGTTCGACTCCCCTCGCCTCCACCACACTTGAGAAATCCGAACCTGATTCCGGTAGGAAATGGGTTTGGGTTTCTCCTTTTTTATGCCTGATCGATGGCATGAGAAATACAAAAGTGCCTCAGGCAACAGGTGAAACACCTACTGCCTGAGGCGTTTTTATATTACATAAGATACGATATTTTGCAGCTTTTTCCGGTGCGCTCCATGAATGCTTTGGAACAGCAGGGCTGAAAAAAACGGTTGAGGCGTTCGCACGCAGGGCATTGGAACGAACGGCAACGTTATGATATTTGTTTTCTCGTTCCGTCAAAATGGCAAAATCTTTATATCACATTCTAGAATTCGATATTTTGTCGAAAATCATACTTTTCTTTTCTTTTTTGCGTGATATAATGTATGTTGTGACATTTATGCGCATAATGTGGCTTTTCCCCGCGAAAGGAGTTGATTCCTGTATGATCGGTAAAGAGCTGAATAAAATGAACCGGCGCGAGCTCGTGGATATCATCTATCAGATGAAGAAAAACGAGCAGCGGATGCAGGAGAAAATAGCTTCTCTGGAGGCGGCGCTTCAGGATAAACGTTTGCGGATTTCCGAGGCAGGCTCCATCGCAGAAGCTGCCGTAAGCATTACAAAGGTGCTTTCTGTTGCGCAGGAGGCTGCAGATCTGTACCTTCATGAAATCTCCTGTATGAAGGCGGAGGCTGAAAAGCAGTGTGCAAAAATGCTTAAAGAAGCCAGAAGAAAGGCGGATAAGCATTCTCCGGATGAAGAGAAACTGCCGCTGCAGACAAAACAGGAACGCCAGAGCGGGATTGTAAAGCCGAGACATCTCCGCGCAGAAAGCCGCCTGCGGAAGAACGGGCAAACATAAACCCTGTGAGGACTTGACACATGGCGAAGAAAACCAGAAAAAGAATACCAATTCCTTCTTTGGAAGAAATCCAGCACGAACGCAAGCGGATTCGCCGCGGGGTTTATTATCGTCAGGCGCTCTGGGGTACCGTATCTATGCTGGTAGTCGTGGCCGCCGTTGCTGTTCTGATTGCAACGCTGTTTCTGCCGATTCTCCAGATTTCCGGCGACAGCATGTCTCCGACCCTGGAGCATGATGAAATTGTGGTTCTTCTCAAAACGAAGAATTTTAACCGGGGAGATCTGATCGGCTTCTATTATCAGGGTAAGATTCTTCTCAAACGCGTTATTGCATTGCCGGAGGACGAAGTTGCCATCGACGGCGATGGCAATGTATATGTAAACGGAGCCTTGCTGGAAGAACCCTATGTAACGGAAAAGACCCTTGGAGATTGCGACCTGGAATTTCCCTATCAGGTGCCGGGTACGGGATACTTTGTAATGGGTGATAAGCGATCCAATTCGGTTGACAGCCGGAATTCTGTCATCGGCGCAATCGAGCGGGAAGACATAATAGGAAAAGTATTTATAAGGGTATGGCCGTTTTCAGAGATCGGATTCGTTCTCTGATTTTCTGAAATACGTTTATTTGATATAAAAGCGAAAGGGGGGGAGAGCTGTGCGTACTAGCTTGGGAACAAGCCTGAGGAATCTGATGTGGGTTAAAACCCGGAAGAGCCGTATATCGGCCTTGGCGATGCTGCTCTCCGTCATCGTTTCGCTGAATGTATTTTTTGCGTTGCGGCAGCCGGGACTGACCCTGGCGGGCGACGCCTGCTGTGGAATACTTGAACACAGCCATGATGAAGCCTGCGGCGTTCTGGAATGTATCTGCGGTTTCCCGGAAGAGGGGCATGTTCACGGCGATTCCTGTTATGAAGTCCAGCTTGTGGAAGCCCAGGAAAACCGCTATCTGGTTTGTGAAGTAACGGAACAGCCGCATGTGCACGGCGAAGGCTGTTATCAGACCATCGTGACCGAAGCCAGTGAGCAGACCTCTTTGATCTGCGAAAATGTCGAGGAAGGCCACGTCCACGAAGACGGATGTTACGAAACGGTGCAGATTCCGGGTTGTGAAGAAACCGTTTTGGTTTGCAATCGTGTAGCCGATCCCCATGAACATTCCGAAAGCTGCTATGCAGTGGAGATCATCGAAGCCCAGGAAAATAAGGTTCTGATTTGTGATATTCCGGAATGCCTTCATGTCCATGAGGACGCCTGCTATGAATGGAGAATGACCTGCGAGCAGCTGGAGCACATTCACAGCATGGAATGCTATTCTGACCAGACGGCGGATGTGGAAACCCCGCTGGATTGGCAGAAAATGTTTGCGGGCTATCCCTATAGCGGAAATCTGCGCAGAGACTTGGCCGGAATCGCCCGCATGCAGGTGGGATATGCTGAGAGCGAGCGGAATTTTGAAGTCGGAAGCGATGGAACCCGCCGCGGCTATACCCGCTATGGCGCATGGTACGGCGTGCCATATGGCGATTGGTCTGCCATGTTTGTTTCCTTCTGCCTCGATTATGCGGGCGCGGATTACGATGAAGCCCCCGGAAATACCGGCGCTTCGTCCATGGCGAAGACATGGGATAAGCTTGGGAAATATGCGCCGAAGGGAGAATATACCCCTGTTGAGGGCGATCTGGTGTTCTTCAAGGATCATACCGTGGGTATCGTCACGGATGTCGTCGGCTCCACCTTCTATGCGGTTTGCGGCGATGTGGAAAACGCTGTCGTGAGCGTATCCATGTCCATGGCGGATTCTTCCATCAAGGGTTGGGGATCGACAGTCGGAACCGTAGCTGCTGAGGAGACCCCTGTACCTACGGCAGAACCTACCGCAGCGCCGACGGTTGAACCTACGGCAGAGCCGACCGCTACACCGACGGTCGAACCTACGGCAGAGTCTACCGCAGCGCCGACAGTCGAACCCACCGCCACGCCGACGGTCGAACCTACGGCAGAGCCGACCGCTACGCCGACGGTTGAAGCTACGGCAGAGTCCACCGCCACGCCCACGGTTGCGCCTGCGGCTACTCCGACCATGGAAACGGCAACCGACGCCACCATAGCGCCTTCTGTCGAACCCACGGCAGAGCCGACCGC
>JAFQGN010000319.1 GCA_017398245.1 Clostridia bacterium
CAAAAAAATCCCGGGCTCCGCAAAGGAACCCGGGATTCTTCTGTTTGTTTGAATGAACCGATGAGGCGACGGGCTTATTCCTCGTCTTCCTCTTCGTCATACTCGCCGTATTCGGCGTCGTCGCCGGCATACAGGTCGTTATTGACGAAATCGATCAGCTTGTCCATGAGCTCGTCGTCCTCGATCGGCACGAACTCTTCCTCGTCGTCGCCAACGGGCTGGACCTTCATGATGATGGCGTCCTTCTGCTCGGGGCAGCCTTCGCAGCTTTCCGCGTCGCAGTCGCAGCCGCCTTCAACATATTCGGTCATTACGGCATATTCCTTGCCTTCGTAAAAGAAATAATCGAGCACTTCCATCACGACTTCGTTGCCTTCTTCGTCCACCAGAGTGACGAGGTCCAGTTCCTCATTCATCATGGAATCACTCTCCTTTCCGCTTTCATGATTTGGAGCGCAAAGCGCCCCAGAGCGCATAAGCATTATACCCATTCCTGCCTGAAATTACAAGCCCGTTCGCGCGAAAGAGACAATCTTTCCTTTATGAAGACATATTTGGACGCGTCCCGTGGCAAATTCGGCTGTACGCAGGGCGAAAAATGTTGTACAATGTTCTGTGTCGGTCTCTGCCCGTGGGCAGAAACGCTCACTTTTTCTTGTTCGCGTCCTTCAGGTTCAAGCGCGTCCCGTCCGGATACTGCACCTTGGTGTTGTCCAGCTGGTCCCGGAAGGTCTTGCGGAAGGCTGCGAGATATTTCATGCGCAGCTCCGCGCGCTCCTCGCTCTCCTCGGGCGTAAGCTCCCTCGTCTTGGCCAGACGCGAAAGAAAATTGATCCGTTCGATCGACTGCTTATCCATAAACACACTCCAAATTAAAATATGATTCGGAATGGATTTCGACGCAAACGCCGGAATTCCTTCCTGCAGGAGGCAATAAACATGGTCCATGGCAAATACTTTACATCCGCCGACGATATCACCCCCATCATGAACCTGCGCTACGCCGTGTTTTCCGATGAACAGGGCTTCAATCGCGAGCATGAGCGCGACAAGTACGACGATATGGCCTTCTATGCCCTCGTCTACGATCAGGACGAGCAGCCCGCCTCCACCGGCCGGCTCTATATCGATGGCGAAAACCGTTTCCATATCGGCCGCATGTGCACCCGCAAGGATATGCGCCGCCAGGGCCTTGGCGATCTGACCATCCGCATGCTGCTCGATCTCGCCCTGCGCATGAACGCGCCCTATGTCGTGGTCGAGGCGCAGATCCCCGCCGTGGGCTTCTACAAAAAATACGGCTTCAAGGAACAGGGCGAGCCCTATCCCGATGAGAACTGCCTGCACCAGCTGCTCGTCGCCCAGGCGGACGAGATCTGCATCGGCTGCTCCTGCGGCAGCTGCGCGGGCTGCGATAAGGCCGAAAACTGCGCCGAAAGGAAGGATTGATCATGGTCGATCTGAAAGCTCTGCAAAAGGTCGTCTACCAGAACAAGGTGGACCACAATTTCAACGTGACCGACGTCCCCTTCGAGTTCTGCCTGCTCATGACGGAAGTCGCCGAGGCGTTCAAATCGCGCGATACATCCGAATACGGCGAAGAGCTGGCCGATATCGCCATTTATCTGCTCGGCCTTGCCGAGATCGGCGGGGTCGATCTCGAAGCCGAGATCCTCAAAAAGATCGAAAAGAACCGCAAACGCCGTTATTTCCAGCGCGAGGACGGCACCTGGGGCAAAGAAGAAGGCGCGCTCGAATGAAAAAGCGCAGCCTCATCGAGCGCATCGCCGATCTGCTCGATCTGATCGGCTCCGTGCTGGAGCTCCTGTTCGATCGCTGAATTTCGCGCATTTTGTTGCGCATTTTCCATTTTTGTGCTATCATATGTCCATCACATCCGTCTTTGAGGAGGGAATGGACCATGACCGGGCAGGAAAAACAGCGCATCCACGCGCATATGCTCGAAAAGATGTCCGACAGCGCGCACGACCGAGAACACGTGCATCGCGTCATGCGCATGTGCGAGCGGATCGCCGCGCAGTACCCGGAAGCGGATACGGATATCCTGTATGCCGCCGCGTGCCTGCACGATATCGGGCGCGAGGCGCAGTTTCGCGATCCATCGGTCGATCACGCGCTCTTCGGCGCGGAAATGGCCTACGAATACCTGCTCTCCATCGGCTGGGAGGAAACGCGCGCCGCACATGTGCGCGCGTGCATCCGCACCCACCGCTATCGCGGCAGCGAACAGCCCGCAACTATCGAGGCCAGGATCCTCTTCGACAGCGATAAGTTAGATGTCCTCGGCGCGCTCGGCGTCGCAAGAACGCTGCTCTACGGCGGAAAGGTCGGCTCGCCGCTCTACGAGCCGGAGGAGCTTGACGATGAAAGCTACCGCTGCGAGGAGAGCTTTCTGACCGAATACAAGCGCAAGCTGCGCTACGCCTCTGCGCGGCTGTATACCGATTACGCAAAGCGCATCGCCCTCGAGCGCGACCGCACGATGGAAGCCTTTGTCGCCGCACTTTTGCGCGAGGCCAAGGCCGAGGACGCGTAAGCTCGTTTCCGGCGGCTGTGCAAAATGCATTTTAGCGCAAACGGGGCAAATGGGGCGAATTTTTGCCCTGTTTTTGAAAAATGCATTTTGCTAAACGGCGCTTAAACGGCGTGTTTTGTACGAAAAATGCAGAAAAACGCACCTTAAAAAATGCGCTTTTCTGCCCAAAACGGGGCGTTTGGGACAAATTTTCACGCGAGCTTGACAAATGCGGCCGCGCTCGTTCCGAATATTCCACATTCTGGCGGAGGGAAATCGATTTGCACAAGGCTGTGATCTGCCGGCATGCGCTGCCGGCTCCGGAGGC
>JAFQGN010000320.1 GCA_017398245.1 Clostridia bacterium
GGGCCTTTCTTTTCCCAAAGAAAGGCCCCTCCCGCATAAATCTTCTCTTGTCAGCGGCGGCGGAGGCTGAGGATGCCGTCGAAGACGACGGTGAGCCCGCCGATGAGCATGGTGAGATAGAAGGTGAAAAAGCGCCAGGCGAAGAGCATGCCGATCTGCATTGTATCGGGTACGATGGTGTGCAGAAACAGGAAGAACAGGCCCTCCTGCGCGCCGGATGCGCCGGGCAGGGGCACGAAGGAGACGGTTTGATACAGGAGAAGCTGGATCGCTACCAGCTGGAAGACGCTCGCGCCGGAAAGGCCGAAGGCATGGTACAGGGCCCAGATGATGCAGCTGTACGCGACGACCTGCAGCGCCGAAAGCGCGAACATAGCCAGAAGATCCAAGGGCCTGTCGCGCACGGTGGACATGGACTCCAGATAGCCGTCCACCTGCTTGCCGATGCGCTTTTCCATGGCGGGCCTGTCCTTCACAAGGCGCAGTTTTTCGCCGAGGCTGAGCGAGAGGCGCACGATGGAGCGCACGGCTCGGCGGCTGATCAGCACCAGCAGCACGGCCGAAACGACCACGGCGTTGATCACGAATCCCAGCACGATCAGGAAAAACGAGGAGCCCACCGTTTCGCGCACAAAGCTGTAATTCAGGCCGAGAAACAGACCGGCCAGCAGGAGGAGCATGCTCTGGAAGCCAACGAACTTGACCAGAACGCCGCTTGCGCTCAGGCTCACGGGCACGCCCTCTTTGTGCAGGTGGTACATCTGCATGGGCTGTCCGCCCGAGGCGGCGGGGGTCACGCCGGAATAAAACAGGCCGATGATGGAGGCGTGGAACGCCGCGCCAAAGCGCACGAGAACGCCCTGCCGTGCAAGGTAGAACTTCATCGTATAGGCGCGTGAGCCGACGAACAGCAGCCAGAACACGCCGGCGAGCGCTTCCCAGCGCCAGTCCATGCTGCGCAGCGCAGCCACGGTATCGCTCCAGTTGCCCTCGCGCATGGCGATCAGCACGACCGCGCCGATGGTGAGCGCCATGAACAGGATGCCGCCATAGCGCTTCAGAAAATTCTTCATATACCCTCTCAACGCCGCCAAATAACAGCAGCATATATTTCTGTGTAAAGTATACCTTGTCTTTATGATGGAAACAAGCACAATGCGGTGAAGATAAATGTATTCCGATTCCGCGCCGACTATGCTATAATCGTTTCAGGCACAGAACAGGAGGCGTGAATGATGGCGATCGATCTGCAAAAGTTCTGGGAAGAGGATGCGCGCGCGCACGAAAACAACTGTTTTGCCAACGCGAAGCAGGCTGCGCTGGGCATCCGCATGAGCGGCGAATGCGTGTATGAAGAATTGGGCGAAAAGGGCGACCCCTGGCTGCCCGAGGACAAGGAGCGCGCGAAGGATCTGTACAGGCGGTATAACGACAAGGCTGAGAAGATCGTGGGCGTGCGCCTGCTGGACGAGCATATCTGGCCGGAGGACGCGGAGTTCCCCTATGTCAAGCGCATCGGCGAGGTCTTCGGCGGCGAATATATCATCCAGCATGCGACCGAATGGCTGGACAAGTGCATTTGGGACGAAAAGCAGCTGGAAAAGACGCTGGAGCGCGTGGAAAAAATGGATTTCCGCGAGTTCATGCTCCCTGCAAACTGGGAAAGCGAGAAAAAGCGCATTTATGAAACATACGGGCGCAGGCCCCCGCTGTGCAGGCATATCCGCGGGCCGGTCACGCTGGCCTGCTCGCTGATGGGCACGCAGGATTTTCTGTATTTCCTGATCGACGAGGACGAGCTTGCGCAGCGTTTTTCTGCGGCGATCACGCATGCGGCCATGGAAATGGCGCGCGTGATGGACGAGGAGGCCGGAGTGGATGCAAAGAGCGAGCCGGGCTTCTCCTTTGCGGATGATAACTGCTGTTTGCTTTCGCCGGAGCTGTACGAAAAGTTCGGCTACCCGGTGCTGCGCGATATCTTTGCCCATTACAGCCCGAACAAGGACGACAAGCGCTATCAGCATTCCGACAGCGCGATGGCGCATTTGCTGCCCATCCTCGGCCGACTCGATCTCAACGGCGTGAACTTCGGCCCCACGGTGCATGTGCCGGAGATCCGCAAATATCTGCCCAACGCGCGCATCGACGGCTGCATCGACCCGATGGCCTTTATGCGCAACGAGCGCGATGTGCTCAGGGCGCAGGTGGAAAGGGATATCGCCGATGCATACACCTACGGCGGCGTGAATATTTCCACGGCGGGCTCCATCAACAACGGGTCCTCTCTGGAATCGCTCCGGTACATCATGGAGATCATCTGGGAAAACCGCCGCTGACGGGGGCGGGGGATGGGGTTGCGCTGGGGCTCTGCCCCAGACCCTGCTAAAGGGACATTGTCCCTTTAGAATCCCATATTGAAATAGGGATATCATTTCGGTCTGTAAGTTTGGTGCGCCGGCCAAAATAAAACCAGTAAGAACATAAAAAATTGCGTGGGGAACGATCTCCTTTGACGAGAGACAGGGGTGAGAAGCCCCGCATGCCCCGGATAGAGCAAAAAAACGAAAGAGGGACGGAGAATGAAAGACAAACAGTATCTCCAGCTGGCATCCCTGTACGGCATCTTCTTCCTTGCGCTGGGCGCGTCCAGCTTCACTTCGGTGTTTCTGGGCGGAAAGGGCATGGACAATTCGCAGATCGGCCTTCTGATGAGCGTGCCGCCGATCGTTTCGCTGCTGGCGCAGCCGTTCTGGGGCCTTGCGGGCGACAGGGCGCGCTACAAGCGCAGCGTGCTCGCGCTCTCCTTTCTGGCGACGGGCCTTGTCTGCTTTATGTTTGAGTTTACCAATGGCTTCTGGCCGATGATGCTGGTGATGTGCCTGTACAACTGCGTGAACCAGGCCTGCAGCCCGATCTCGCAGACGATCTGCATGGAATATACGGCGGACAAGAAGGGCGGCTTCGGCCCCATCCGCATGGTCGGCTCTATCACTTATCAGGCCATGGTGCTCATCATCGGCTTCCTGCTTTCGGGCACCATGCCGCAGCTGTTCCGCATCATGGGCATTATTTATGTGTTCTGCGCGGCGTATGCGCTGCTGGCTCCGCCCATCGAAGGCCACCAGCACGAGGAAGAGAAAAAGGTGAGCCCGCTGATTTTGCTCAAGGACAAGCGCATCATTCTTCTCCTTGCGATGATCTTTTGCGGAAGAGCGGCCAGCGTGTTCTATGTATCTTTCTTCAACAAATACACGCAGGAGCTGTTCCATTCCAATTCGCTGATGTCTATTCTGCACTATTCCTCTTTGTTCCTGGAGATCCCGTTCTTCCTTTTCTCGGACAAGATCATGCGCAAGATGAAGATAACGACATGGGCGCTGATCGGCTACGCGGCCACGTCCTTGCGCTTTATCGGCATTTCGGTGACCAGCTCCGTGCCGGTGCTCATCTGCCTGCAGCTGCTAGCCGTGGTGAGCATGGGCTGCTCAGAATATTTCCCGATGCTGTATATGAACGAGATCGCTCCGGACGAGCTCAAGGGCTCGATGCAGTCGCTCAACGTGGTGGTCACCTTCGGCCTGCCGCAGATCTTCGGTTCCATGCTCGGCGGCGTTTTGGCCGACGCTATCGGCCTGCAGAGCGCGTTCGGCGTGTACGGCGCGTTCCTGGTGGTGATGCTCTTCGTGTTCATCATCCCGGTGAAAAAGTCGAACCTGACATGGGCGGGCGCGCGGGAGAAGGCATAATTTCTCTTTTCGTAATCTCTGCTTCCCAAACGCCTGCTATAATGACGGCAGGACTCAATATTGCTTTACGGAAAGGACTGCGAAGACATGTCTGATTATACTTCTCTGCCCCTGGAAGGCCTTCTGCAGGAGGGCGGCTTTGATTGCCCCTATTGCGGCAAACACCATTCCACCGGCCTGAAACACCTGCGCGTGGGCAGCGGCGTGATCAAAGAGGTGCCCGAGGTGCTGGGCAAGATCGGCGCGAAGAAGCCGTTTATTGTGTGCGACAAGAACACCTGGAAGGCCGCGGCCGAGCAGGTGACCGAAATTCTGAAGGCGGCGGGCGTTTCCTATGCCCTGTACCGCTTTGAAGAGGACGAGCTGGACCCGGACGAGGCTGCGCTGGGCCTCTTGGCGATGCACTGGGACCCGAGCTGCGATATCATTATGGCTGTCGGTTCTGGCGTGATCAACGATCTGACCAAGTGCCTGGGCTTTGTGGCCAATCTGCCCACGATGGTCGTCGGCACCGCGCCTTCCATGGACGGCTATGCCTCCAACTCCTCCTCCATGCTGGTCGCCGGCGTGAAGAGCACGCTGTACAATAAGTGCCCCGTGGCGGTGATCGCCGATATCGACATCATGGCCAACGCCCCCATGCGCATGCTCAAGAGTGGCTTTGGCGACGTGGTGGCCAAGTACGTTTCCACCTGCGAATGGCGCATTTCCAACCTTGTCACCGGCGAGGAATACTGCGAGGGCATCGCCTCCATCGTGCGCAGGTCTCTGGCCAAGATGGTAGCGACGGCCGACAAGCTTGCCCAGCGCGACCCCGAGACTGTGGCCGCCGTGGTGGAAGGTTTGATCCTTACCGGTATCGCCATGTCCTTTGCCGAGTGCTCGCGCCCGGCTTCCGGTCTGGAGCATTATTTCTCCCACATTTGGGATATGATGTGCCTCGACCGCCATATCACGCCCGATCTGCACGGCATCCAGTGCGGCGTGGGCACGGTACTGACGATCCGTCTGTACCAGTGGCTGAAGACGGTCACGCCGGACAAGGCCAAGGCGCTGGCAAGCGTCGCCAATTTTGACGTGCCGGCGTGGGAAAAGCATGTGAACAAGGTGTTCGGCCAGACGGCGCCGAACGTGTTCGCCATTGAGGATAAGGTGCATAAGAATTCCGCCGAAAAGCACGCAAAGCGGCTGGAGGTCATCGTGGAAAACTGGGACAAGATCCTCAAGATCATCGAAGAGGAGTTGCCCGATATCGATGTTTTCGAAGGCCATATGCGCGCGGCGGAAATGCCCATGCTGCCCAAGGATATGACGTTTGAATGTTCCGCCGAGGATGTGAAGGACGCACTGCGCGCCGCGCGCGATATCCGCGACAAGTACCTCGGCTGCAGCCTGATGTGGGATCTGGGCCTGCTGGAAGAGGCCGTGGAAGAGCATGTGCTCTCCTGCGCGGAGATGGAGTAAGGCTGGGGTTACGCTGGGGACGCTGTCCCCAGGCCCTGTAATGGGGGTCA
>JAFQGN010000321.1 GCA_017398245.1 Clostridia bacterium
CTCCGCCGGCCAGCGAGCCGAGCATGCCGCCGGCCAGCGCGGTGACGCAGGAAATGAGCGCGATATGCGTCGGGCGCGTGGCATCGGGCGAGCAGGAAAGCTGCATGCTGCTGCAGGTGAGGTTCGCGCCGCACCAGAACATAGCGCCGATGGTATTGTGCAAAAGCGTGGGCCAGATATTGCCGGGAGAGGAGAACAGATAAAACAGGGGCGTGAGCGATGCTACGACGCAGGAGACGAGCATGACATTGCGGCCGCCGAAGCGATCAAGCAGGCTGCCCCAACGCGGCATGACGAAAATGGACACGACAGAAGCCGCGATCGTGGAAAAAACCATGATCTGCAGAAAACTCAGCCCCATCTCGTTCATCGAATACGGGTTGAGATAGACGCCGCTCATATTGGCGCAGAAGCACCATGCCGTCCACATGACGACCAGCTTCATAAAGGGCTTGTTTTTGAGCACCTGGCCGATCGCGCCGAAGAGGGCCTGCTTCTGGGGCGGCGCGGTGTACACTTCTTCACAAAAGCCGAAGAAGACCATGTCCAGCACGCCGAGCGTTCCTCCGATGAGGAAGATGACGACATAGCGGATGTCCGGGGGCAGGGCGTCGAGCACATAGGCAACGACAAGGCCAATGATCACATTGCAGGCGGCAAGGATGGATTCACGGATCGACAGGAAACGGCCGCGAATGCGGGCGGGCGTCAGATCGGACAGCCAGGGGAACCAGCAGACGTTGATCATCGAACCGCCGCAGGAGATGATGCCGATCAGGAAGATGAGGATCCACAGCTGCGTCGCTGCAGTAGTCATCGGCAGCATATACGGGATCAGGCCGAAGAACAGCCACAGCGCGCGGGAGATCAGACCGAATGTAAGCATGTATTGTTTGCGTTTGTGCGTACGGTTGACCAGAACGGAGAACGGCAGCTGCATCAGCGCCGACAGCTGCGGAATGGCGGCCATGATGCCGAACATGAGATCGTTCGCGCCAAGATCAGTAGCCAGGCCGATCATGGCCGTTGTTCCGCCGCCGCAGATGATGCCGTGGGCACTGCCCATGATGTTGCCCAGAATGATGAAGTTCAGGCTGCGCCGGATTTTTGCGGGCAGGCTTGCTTCGTCGTAGAGTTGGTTCAGAGGATTGTACTTCAGACGATTTGATACTCTCATTCTCTTCGCCTCTTTGTTTATTTAATTGTTTTTCGGGGCTTTCCGCGCATTCATTATACTCCATCGGCACTGTGCGTGACCGGCCTCTGCCCCATATCCGTCCGTTAAATTTGTTATTCATATATGTATGAATTATAGGAATGTGCTTCCGGTTCTCAGAACGGTAAAGGAAAAGCGAACGCCCCTTTACGCCGGTCAGCGCAGAGGCGTCCGCTTTTCTATTTTTTGGGGGTTATTTCTGTTTGAGTTCGAGCGTTGCGCGAAGATTGGTACGCGTATAGCAATGGA
Source organism: Clostridia bacterium (assembly GCA_017398245.1). The sequence continues at coordinate 1,466 of JAFQGN010000321.1, forward strand.
GAAGGATGTCTCCGGCCAGCAGACCGGCGCGGATATAGACGATGGCCCGGCCGCGGAAGGTATTGCGGCTGCGGGAGGAATACGGGGTGAGATCGTCCGGCCGGCCGTTTTCGATGCCGATGATCTGCGCGTCGCCCAAGATCTGGAAGAAGACCTCTTCATCGGCGCCGACAGGCCTGCCCTGCGCGTCGACAAGGCACAGTTCGACCTGCGCAATGCTCTGTCCATCGGCGGAAAGCTCGGTGGTATCCGCATGGAGCAGGATAGAGGCGGCGCAGCCGGGCGTGACGAGAGTATCCTGCGCGCCATCGACCACGGCGCGAAGCTCGCCCGGCTGATAGGGCACGAGCCAGCTCGCGCGGCAGCCGTCTTCATCGGCGATCTGCTTTTTGCCGAGCGATACGCCGTTGAGGAAGAGCTCGACCTCTTTCTCGCCGGTATAGCAGCTCACGCGCAGCTCTTCGCCTTCGTTTCCATTCCAGAAGAAGCGTTCGCTTTCGCCCATCCATCTTTCGTTCGGGTCTCCGACGGCGATCTTCACGAATTTCTCGTCCGTCCACATGGCCTTGCGCTGGTAAAATCCCGGCTTCGGGAATCCGGCCAGATCGACGAGACCGGCCTGCGAAATGCGTACGGGCCAGCCGTGGCATTCGCCGAGAAAATCGATGCCCGTCCACAGGAACTGGCCGCAAATATAGTCGTTATCGCGCACGGCGAGCCATGCGCGCATGTCCTTGCCGTTTTCGCTGCCGTAAATGACGCGGCCGGGATACTTCGCATGGTCTTCCTCGTAGAATTTTTCCTTATAGTTATAGCCGACGATATCGAGCACATCGGCATAGCCGGTGCGGTTGCTCAGCTCCGGGAAGGAGAGCGCGCTGGTGACCGGACGCGTGGGATCGACCGCGTGCACGATGTCCGTCAGCTCCTTCGCCACAACGGCGAGGCGGCCGGCATCGGGCTTGCGCGGATCGTAGCGGCGTTCGGCAGCGGGCTTGTTGGCGTCGTTATTGCCCAGAACTTCATCGAACAGCGGCGTGACATAAGGATCGTTCGGGTAATCGATCTCGTTGCCGATGCTCCAGATGACGATGCTCGGGTGGTTCCTGTCGCGCTTTACCATGCCCTCCAGATCGGCCCTGTGCCAGAGCGGGAAATCTTCCGCATAGCCAAAACGCTTGGGCGGGTAGACGTTGTGGCCCTGCCACCATTTGTTCTTCGCGCCTTCCCATTCGTCAAAGGCTTCGTCCATGACAAGGAAGCCCATTTCGTCGCACAGGTCGAGCAGATGCGTGTCCGGCGGGTTATGCGCGGTGCGGATGGCATCGCAGCCCATAGCCTTGAACACTTCCAGCCTTCTACGCCAGACGGCCTTGGGCACGGCTGCGCCCAACGCGCCGGCATCGTGGTGCACGCAAACGCCCTTGAGCTTGCGGCTGACGCCGTTGAGGAAAAAGCCCTTGTCGCCGTCAAAGGCGAAGGTGCGCACGCCGAAGGGGATTGCATGTTCGTCACAGACTGCGCCGTTTCGAATCGCACGGGCCGTGAGCGTATAGAGAACGGGAGTTTCCGGGCTCCAGAGCAGGGCGTTTTCCAGCGCGAGCTGCGCCTCGCCCTTCTCCCCCGTCGCCTGTGCGCTTGCGGCGGTCGAGCCGTCGGGCGCGATGAGTTCAAACTGCGCGCCCTGCGCGCCGAGTGTTTCATACTGCACGCAGATGCGCGCCACGCCGTTTTCCACGCCTTGCGTAAAGGCGAACACGCCTTCGGACGCAAAGGCGCATTCGTCGGTCACGGTCAGAGTCACATCGCGATAGATGCCGCTGCCGGTGAACCAGCGGGAATCGGCCGTTTCCTCGTGCTCCACGCGCACGCACACGACGTTTTCTCCCGCGCGCACGAAGGGCGTGATATCGAAGCTAAAGGTGGAATAGCCGTAGGCGCGGCCACCCAGATAGTTGGAATTGATCCACACGCGCGCATGCTTGTACACGCCGCCGAATGTGATGCGCACTCGTTTTCCGGAAAGATCGCCCAGTTCAAAATGCTTGCGGTACCACGCCGTTCCGCCGGGCAGATAGCCTGTGCCGCTGGAATGGCTGCGGTCGAACGGATGCTCGACAGACCAATCGTGCGGCAAGGTAACCGGGCGCCATGCGCTGTCGTCATAGCCCATGAAGTCGGCGGCGGGGTCGTCGCCAAGATGGAAGCGCCAATCGAGATTTAAGTTTTTCGTTTCCCGCATAGTTTGTCCTTTCTGTCATCAGACGGATCGTTCTTGGGGGAATCAGTCTGCGCGCTTGCGGCCGGAATCGATCAATTCCTGCTCAAATTCGGCCGGGTGCTTGAGATAATAGTCCTGATGCTCTTCCTCGGCCGTATAGAAGCTCTTGAAGGGCTCCACGCTGATACAAACCTCGCGGCCGGACTGCGCCTGCAGCTCATCGATCTGCTCCTGCGCGGCGGCACGCTGCTGCTCGGTAAGATAGTACACAGCCAGCGTGTAGGAAAAGCCGCGGTCGATAAACTGGCCTTCGGGGTCGAAGGGATCGACACTGTTGAGAAAGACGGAAAACAGATCTGCAAAGGAGACTTGTTCCGGGTCAAAATCGATGCGGATGGTCTCCCGGTGGCCGGTACGCTGCTTTTTTACATCGATATACGCAGGGTCGGCCTCATCTCCGCCGGAATAGCCGCTGACGACATCGGCCACGCCGTCCATTTCCTTAAAGGTGGGCGTAATGCACCAGAAGCAGCCGCCCGCAAAATATGCTTTTTCCATGGTTTTCATTTTATATCACCGCCTTTGGTTTGATTATAACAAAGGAAGGCGGGCCTGTAAACCAAGCGGCCAGTCTTTTCTTGACGATGCGCAGGCTCAGTTTTATAATAGGTATGTTTACATTGGGGGGCGGCAGTTCGCAAAGAGCTGCGGCCTCGGTTTACACAATAAAAAAGAGGTTTCTGTGCAGAAATCTTCTTCATGCCCGCATACGGCGAAGCAATGTTTTACCAAGGAGGATGCAGAATGAAAAACAGGCTGATTTGCTTTTTTCTGACGGTTTTGATCCTGATCGGGACTCTCGTGCCCGGCTTTGCGCAGGAGGAGCAGAGCGTGACCGTGCTGTTCACGCACGATATGCACTCGCACCTGACCGCGCAGCCCTATGAAAACGGCACGCACGGCGGCTTTGCAAGGCTCAAGACGCTGATCGAGCACGAAACGGCGGCGGCTGGCGGCTACGCGCTGCTGCTGGATGCGGGCGATTTTTCCATGGGAACGCTGTATCAGGCCGTGTTTGAGACCGACGCTGCGGAGCTGACCATGATGGCGCAGCTCGGCTTTGCCGCAACCACCATCGGCAACCATGAATTCGATTATCAGGGCCGCGGCTTTGCCGGCATGCTTCATGCGGCGATGCGCAACGCCGAAAGCGAGGGCACGGTTCTGCCTGCCATGCTATGCGCGAATATCGATTGGAGCACGGCCTCCGGCGAGGACGGCGAGGCGTTCCGCGAGGCGATGCAGGCCTACGGCGCACAGGAGAACATGATCTTCGAATCGAACGGGGTAAAGATCGGCGTTTTCGGCGTGATGGGCAAGGATTCCCTCGCCTGCGCTCCCCTCTCCCCCGTGCAGTTCACGGATATTATCGAATGCGCGAAGGTGCAGGTCGCCCTGTTGGAAGAGCAGGGGGCCGAGCTGATCGTGTGCCTCTCCCACAGCGGGCTTTGGGACGACCCTGCCCGCTCGGAGGACGAGCTGCTGGCAAAGGCGGTGCCGCAGATCGACCTGATCATCAGCGGACACACGCACACCACGCTTAGTGAGCCGCTGGTGCACGGTTCCACGCATATCGTCTCCTGCGGCGAATACACGATGAACCTGGGCAAGATCGTTCTGCAGCGCAGCGGAGACGCATGGACGTTCACCGATTACGAGCTGATCCCGACCACGGACGACGTCGAAGGCGACGCGCAGATCGATGAAAAGCTGACCGAATACCGCGACAGAGTGAGCGCAAATTACCTTTCAAACTTCGGCTATACGTACGACCAGGTGCTGGCGCAGAACCCTGGCGGTCTGCTCTCCGAGCGCGATCTTCTGGCTGACGCCGTGATGCAGGCGGTGATCGAGGCCGAGGGCGAGAACTATGACCCGGTGGCCATGGCCATCGTGCCCAGCGGCGTGATCCGCGCGGAGCTGCCCGTGGGCGATGTGACCACGGCGGACGCGTTCAACGTGCTGTCTCTTGGCATCGGACCGGACAGGCTGGCGGGCTACCCGCTGGTCAGCGCGTATCTGACCGGGCGCGAGCTGTATGACCTGGCCGAGGTCGACGCTTCGGTATCCGGGCTGATGACCGGCACGAAGCTGTATCCCTCCGGCGGCGGCTGGGAATATAAGACCAACCGTCTGATCCTCAGCCGCGTGAGCGACGTTTGGATCTACGGCGAAAACGGCGAAAAGCTGCCCGTTGAGGAGGACAAGCTCTACCGCATCGTGGCGGATCTGTATTCCTGCCAGATGCTCGGCACGGTAAAGGAAAAGTCCTTCGGCCTGCTCTCGCTCGTTCCGAAGGATAAAAACGGCGAGCCGATCGTCGATTTTGAAGCGAATATCGTGCGCGACGGCGAAAGCAACGAAGTGAAGGCGTGGGTCGCGCTGGCGGATTACCTGTATTCCATGGGCGGCGAGGACGGCACGGGTTCTATAAACGAGGTATACACGGCCAAGTCCGAGCGCATCGTGACGGGCGAAGCCAGAACGATCGGCGAACATTTCGCTCACGCGGGCCGCATCGTGTATCTGCTCATGGGCGTGATCGCCGTTCTGATCGCGCTGATCGTGCTCATCGTGCTGCTCATCCGCTGGATCGTGCGGCGCGTCCGCCGCGGCAAAAAGGGCGCGAAAAAATAAAACGTATGCAAAAAGCCTGTTCCTGAAACGGAGCAGGCTTTTTTGCGCGTGGTTTATTCTTCCGGAATGGACATGGCGATCTTCTCCGGAGTGATGGGCAGTTCCGTATGCCATACGCCCGTCGCCCGGTAAATGGCATGGGCGATGGCCGGCGCAGGGGTGTTGATGACGATCTCGCCGATGGATTTTGCGCCGAAGGGGCCGGTGGGCTCGTAGCTGTGCTCAAATTCCACATGCAGGCGGCCCATGTCCAGACGGGTGGGGATCTTGTACTGCATGAAGGAGGATTCGATGAGCCTGCCGCTTGCATCGTACGTCACGTTCTCCATGAGCGTATGACCGATGCCCTGCACGATGCCGCCCTCGGTCTGGATTCGGGCGAGCGCGGGGTTGATCGGAATGCCGCAGTCGACCACGGCAGCATAATCCAGCACAGTGACCTGCCCGGTCAGCTTATCGAGCTCGATCTCCACCATGCCGACCATGTACGGCGGCGGCGAAACGGGCGAAGAATGCGTAGCAGTGGCCTCGGCTGCATCGACCGCGCCGAGCTGGGTTCTATAGGAGATATCGCTCAGGCTCACGCTCTGGCCGTTTGCTTTATGGCGCACGCAGTCGCCTTCGAAGACGACCTCGTTCTTTTCACAGCCGAGGAGCTCAGCCCCGATGGCGCAGATGCGCTTTTTCAGATCGCTGCAGGCTTTTTCGACCGCCTTGCCGGTGATATAGGTGGTGGAAGAGGCATAGGAGCCGGAATCGTAGGGGGAGGCGTCGGTATCCGCGCCGAAAACGGCGACGGAATCGACGTCGCATTCCATGCATTCGGCCACCATCTGCGCAAGGATGGTATCGCAGCCCGTGCCCATATCGGCCGCGCCGATGATGAGGTTGTAGCCGCCGTCCTCGTTCAGCTTGACGGTTGCAGAGCCGACGTCGACATTGGAAATACAAGAGCCCTGCATGGCCATGGCCACGCCCGCAGCGCGCACCTTGCCGTTGCCCATATCGCGCACGGGATACTTCTCTTCCCAGCCGAACAGTTCGCGGCAGTGCTGCATGCAGCGATCCAGCGCGCAGGCGTTGTTGGGCTCGTCATAATAGGCGGGCATGTTCATGCCCTCGCGCACCATGTTCTGATCGCGCAGCACGGTGGGATCCATACCCAGTTTTTCGGCCAGTTCGGAGACGGTGGTCTCCACGGCGAAGATGCCCTGCGTCGCGCCGTAGCCGCGATACGCGCCGGCGGAGGTGGTATTGGTATAGACCACGTCGTAGCCGAAGCGGTGCGCTTCCAGAGAGCCGGTATACAGCGGGATGGATTTATGGCCCGAAAGGCCGACGGTAGTGGGGCCGTGTTCGCCGTACGCGCCGGTATTAGAGAGCGTGTACAGATCCAGCGCACGGATGCGGCCGTCCTTGTTCGCGCCGAGGCGCACGCGGATCTCCATTTCGTGCCGGGGAGAGCCTGCGATCTGGCTCTCTTCGCGCGTGTAGATCAGCTTTGCGGCGCGGCCGGTCTTCAGAGTGACAAAGGCCGGGTACACTTCGCAGACCGCGGTCTGTTTTGCACCAAACCCCCCGCCGATGCGGGGCTTTTCCACGCGTATGCGGCTCTTGGGGATGCCCAGCGCGCGGGAGAGGATGCGGCGGCAGTGGAAGACGATCTGCGTGGAAGCGACGACGTGCAGCCTGCCGTAGCGGTCCAGATCGGTATAGGTGCGGAAGGTCTCCATCATGGTCTGGTTGAAGGCCTTGGTGTGGTAGGTGCGATCCAGAACGATATCGCAATCGGCCAGAACGGCTTCCACATCGCCATGCGAAGTCCACTCGCTGGCGACGAGATTGCGCTTGTGGTCGCCTCCCACTTCGCAGGGCGGGAACCAGTCTTCCTCCGGGTGGACGAGCACGGGGTTGTCCAGCGCCTTGCGGAAATCGAGAACAGGCTCCAGCACTTCGTATTTGACTTTGATAAGCCCCATAGCCTTGATCGCGGCCTTTTCGGTCTCGGCGGCGATGATAGCCACGACGTCGCCCACAAAGCGCACATGCCTGTCGATGATCAGGCGGTCGTAGGGCGAGGGCTCCGGGAAAGTCTGCCCCGCGATGGCAAAGCGGGTGGAGGGCACGTCTTCCCAGGTGAAAATATCGACCACGCCGGGCACTTTTTTGGCAATGGAGGTGTCGATGGTTTCGACAATGGCGTTGGCGTGCGGGCTGCGCAGCAGCTTGACGACCAGTGCGCCGTCGGGCGTGATATCGTCCACATAGACGGGCTTTCCGGACAGCAGCTGCATGGAATCCTTCTTGCGGACGGATTTATTGATGGATTTATATTCCTTATGTTCCATGTCTGCCTCCTTATGCCTTGCGGCTGTTCAGGAAATTGCGGATGCCGCGCAGCTGGCCGTCATAGCCCGAGCAGCGGCAGAGGTTGCCTGCCAGGAACGCCCTGATCTCATCGTCGGTCGGATCGGGATTTTCGCGCAGGAGGGCGATGGTGTTCATCACAAAGCCCGGGTTGCAGAAGCCGCACTGGTCCGCGCCCTGATCGGCAATAAAGCCGATGAACTCGGCCGCTTCCTGTTGCAGGCCTTCGAGGGTATACACCTCGTGGCCGTCGGCGCGGGCGGCGAGCATGGAGCAGGAGAGCACGGGCTTGCCGTCCATCAGAACGGTGCACAGGCCGCAGTTGGAGGTTTCGCAGCCGCGCTTGACGCTGAGACAGCCGTGCGCGCGCAAAAAGTCGATCAGCAAAAGATCCGGTTCGATATGGTCTGCCACGTTTTTCCCGTTGAGCTTGATTTTGATCTCCATCACTGCGCACCCTCCAGTTCCTGCACGCACCGCTGCGTGAGCACTTTCACAAGGCGGCTGCGGTATTCCGCACTGCCGCGAACATTGCCTGCGGTGGGCGTTTTCTTCTGCACAAAGGCGGCGAACGCCTTCGCGCTTTCTTCGGTGATGCCCGCGCCGAGCAGGCATTCTTCATCGCGCACGATCATCGCTTTGGCCGGGCGCGCGCCGACGACCGCCCTGTACTGCCCGTTCAGGCGCGAGACCGCGCAGGCGAGCACGGGGAAATCGGTACGCTGGATGCGCATGGTCTGATAGGCGAACGCGCCGGGCGTCTTTTTGACGATGAGGCGCACGAGGATATCGGTATCCGGCTTCATCGCGGCGAACTCTTCCAGCGGAACGAAGCCGCCCTTATACAGTTCCACGAAGGTATCCATAGCCAAAAATGCGGTGAGCACATCGGAAAAGCCGAAGCGGCCCCAGATACTGCCGCCGACGGTGGCCATATTGCGGAACTGAACGCCCACGATATCGTGCACGGCACGGCGCAGAAGGCCGCCGCAATAGGTGTTCAGCGCTTCGTGCTGCTCCAGAGCGCGAAGAGTGGTCATCGCGCCGATGCGGAAGGAATCGTCCGTTTCTTCGATGGTATCGAGCCCTAAATCGCACAGGTCGATGGCCGTCTGCACGCTGCCGCGGCTCATTTTCAGCCAGAGCATGCCGCCGACGATGCGGTTGGCGCGGCTCTGGTTGAGCGTATAGGCCTCTTCCAGACTCTGTGCGCGGATGTATTTCTGAATCGTGATCATGGTAACGCTCCTTTATCCCCTGCGGGAAAAGATAGTTGCTACAATTATACCATTTCGGCTTGTTTGGGGAAAGGAAAATTGGTATAATTCCGTTGTAGTTTCTAAACTATAACGAAGGAGACGGTTTATGATGCGTAAGATTCTTTCTTTGCTGCTAATGCTGGCGCTGCTCATCCCCCACTTTGCCTTTGCCGAAGAAACGGCTGCGGCTTGGCCCGTAACGCTCGTCGATCACGCCGGACGCGAAGTGACGATCGAAAAAGAGCCTGAGAAGCTGGTGAGCGGCTACTATATTTCCACGAGCCTTCTGATCGCGCTGGAGCTGGACGAAAAGCTGGTCGGCATTGAAGCCAAGGCCGACAAAAGGCCCATCTACCGCCTGAGCGCGCCGGAGATGATCGAGCTGCCCAACGTGGGCACGGCCAAGGAATTCGACCTGGAAGGCTGCGCCGCGCTGGAGCCGGACCTGGTCATTCTGCCGCTGAAGCTCAAGAGCGCGGCGGAAACGCTGGAAAGCCTTGGCATTGACGTGCTGCTGGTGAACCCGGAAGACCAGGCTCTTCTGAACGAAATGATCGACCTGATCGCCGCGGCCACCGGCACGCAGGAAAAAGCGCAGGCGCTGAAGGATTTCACCACCGCGCAGGAGAGCCGCCTTGCCGAGGCGCTTGCAGGCGCCGAAGCTCCCAGCGTATATCTTGCGGGCAATTCCGCGCTGCTGTCCACCGCGGGCGAGGCCATGTACCAGTCGGACATGATCCGCCTTGCGGGCGGCGAAAACGTTGCGGCTCAGATCGAAGACACATACTGGGTCGAGATCAGCTACGAACAGCTGCTGGCGTGGGATCCGGAATACATCGTGCTGGCTTCCGATGCGAAGTACACGGTGGAGGACGTTCTGGCGGACGCAAATCTGGCCGGCTGCAAAGCCGTGGTAAACGGCAATGTGTACCAGCTGCCCAGCAAGGCCGAAGCATGGGACAGCCCCGTGCCCAGCGGCATCCTCGGCGCGGTATGGCTTGCCAACATCCTGCACCCCGAACTGCTGAGCGAGGCGGACTGCAATGCACTGATCGACGAATACTATGAGACGTTCTATGATTTCATCTACAGCGAAAACTAAACGTTACTGCGCAGCCGGGCTGATCCTTGTGGTCGGCCTGGCTGTGCTCAGTTTGTTCGTGGGAAAATACCCGCTTTCCGCCGCGAAGCTGCTGGCGGGAGACGAAATGCAGCGGCGGGTATTTTTCACACTGCGGCTGAGCCGGACAGTCGTCGGCCTGATCGGCGGGTTCGCGCTGGGCGCGGCGGGGTTTGTGTATCAGACCGTGTTCCGCAACCCGCTCGCCTCGCCGGACATCATCGGCGTTTCCTCCGGCGCGAGCGCGGGCGCGGCTGCGGGCATCCTGTTTCTTTCCGGTTCTGCGGCGATCACGCTTTCCGCCTTTGCCGGAGCAATCATTGCCGTGGGGCTGGCTTTGGCGCTTTCCGCGCTGGACAGAAGCGGTAAAAACAGCACGATCGTTCTGGCCGGCATCGCCGTGCATTCGCTCGCGCAGACGGCTTTGATGGGGCTGAAGCTGGCGGCTGACCCGGAAAGGGAGCTGGCCTCCATCGAATACTGGATCATGGGCAGCCTGAACGGTGTGAGCGCGTCCTCGATCGGCGGAAATCTGGTTTTGTGCGCCGTATGTCTCGGCGCGCTGTTCCTTTTGCACAGGCAGATCGTGCTGCTCTCGGCCGACGAGGGCGAGGCGCGCATGCTGGGCGTGCAGGTAACATCTCTTCGTCTTTGCGTGCTTCTTACGGCGACGCTCGTGGTCTCGGGCGTGGTGAGTCTCACGGGCCTGATCAGCTTTGTGGGCCTGCTCGCGCCGCACGGAGCGCGCATGCTGACAAAAAACAACCGCATCGGCGCCATGCTGCTCAGCGCGCTGATCGGCGCGGCTTTGCTCACCGGGGCGGATATCCTGGCCCGAAGCGTCGCTTCGACAGAGCTGCCGGTGAGCATTTTCACGAGCCTGATCGGCGCGCCGTTTCTGGTGTATCTGATCGTAAAGAGGAGGCGCGGCGCATGAGCGGATTCGAAGCGAGGAATATTTGCGCCGGATACGGCGGCGCGCCCGTGCTGCAAAGTCTCTCCTTTGCGGTGCAAAAGGGCGAGCTTTTAGGCATTCTGGGCGCGAACGGCAGCGGAAAAAGCACGCTTTTGAAAAGCATTTGCGGGATTTTGCCCCACGAAGGGGAATGCGCGCTGGACGGCCTTTCGCTGGAAGGGCTTTCTGCGCGGCAGATCGCCCGGATGTGCAGCTATATTCCGCAGCGCAGCGGGATCGGCATCGATATCAGCGCGCTGGACGTCGTGCTGATGGGGTTCAACCCGTTTTTGCATATCCTGCAGCATCCGGACAGCGCAATGCGGGAAAAAGCGCGCAAGGCGCTGGAACTGGCCGGGCTTGGCGGGAAAGAAAGCGAGAACTACCAGCATCTGAGCGAAGGGCAGAAGCAGCTGTGTATTCTGGCGCGAACACTGGCGGCGCAAAGCCGCATGCTGCTTCTGGACGAACCGGAAAGCGCGCTGGATTTCCGCTAC
>JAFQGN010000322.1 GCA_017398245.1 Clostridia bacterium
CCCCCCCCAAAACTTCTCCCCTTACGTATTCGTGGTGCGGACGCCCAGGATGTTCTCATGCTCGGAGATGCGGTTGACCAGCTCGGCATAGGAGACCTTGGCGGGCATGTGCAGAGTGTATGTGTTGGTGTACAGGTTGCGGCCGTCCTGATTTTTCACCTGAAAATCGATATCGGCCACCTGTATGCCGAGGGAATCGAAATAGGAATTCAGGAATTCGATGGTCTCGATGCGGTGATAGAACTTGATCTCGACGTGCTTGGACGTGTTCACATGTACGATCTTCTGCAGCATCAGCAGCGTGGCCATGACCGAGACCGCGCCGGCTACGGCGATGAAATACAGCCCGTAGCCCACCGCGATGCCAAGACAGGCCGCGTTCCACAGCGAGGCCGCCGTCGTCAGACCGGTGATCTTCTTCTGCGCGGTGAAAATGGTGCCCGCGCCAAGGAAGCCCACGCCGGAGATGACCTGCGCGGTCATGCGGCCGAAATTGTAAGTGATATCGCCCGCTTCGCCGGTAAGGATGCGCGCATGCATGGTCGATTCGATCAGCGAGATCACACACGCGCCAAGACATACCAGCACGTGCGTGCGCATGCCCGCCGGCCGGTTCTTGTATTCGCGCTCTACGCCGATGAGCGTGCCGATTCCGATGGACAGAATGATCCGCAGCAGGATCTGGGAATACTCCATACCGGAACACCTCCAAGCCGCGTTGGTTAGTTGAGACCGAAATTTTAACATAAAAAACGGGCGTTTGCAAGCGCATCGGCCAAGAAAAACGCAGCTTTTGCACAGGAATTTTTCCTTTGCCCGCGCGCGTTGGTTGACCTTGGGCCGTTTGGCTGTTAGAATAAGAATGGTATTTTGTGTAGTGCAGATATCATATGGGATTACAAGGAAAACGAGCTCTCGGAAAGAGGCGAAATACATTGAGCATCTATATGGATAACGCGGCGACGACCGCGATCAGCAAACCTGTATTCGAAGCGATGCTGCCGTATCTGACGGAGCATTTTGGCAACCCCTCCTCTGTGCACGGCTTCGGGCGCGAGGCCCGAAAGGCGCTGGACATCGCCCGCGCGCAGGTGGCCAAGGCCATCGGCGCAAAGCCCAGCGAGATCTACTTCACCGGCTGCGGAACCGAGGCCGATAACTGGGCCGTGCGCGGCGCAGCCTATGCGAGGAAGGCGAAGGGGAACCACATCATCACCAGCGCGATCGAGCATCACGCCATTTTGCACACCTGCCAGCAGCTGGAAAAAGAGGGCTTTAAAGTTACCTATCTGCCGGTGGACGAATACGGCCTGGTGACCGCCGAGCAGGTGAAGGCCGCGATCAGGCCCGAGACCACGCTGATCACCATCATGGCCGCCAATAACGAGATCGGCACCGTGGAACCCATTGCCGAGATCGGCGCGGTAGCAAAGGAAGCGGGCGTTCTGTTCCATACCGACGCCGTGCAGGCCGTGGGCAATATTGCGATCGATGTAAAAGAAATGCACATCGATATGCTCTCCATCTCCGGCCATAAGCTGCACGCACCCAAGGGCGTGGGCGCGCTGTATGTGCGCAACGGCCTGAAGATCGAGACCCTGATCCACGGCGGCGCGCAGGAGCGCGCGCAGAGGGCGGGCACCGAAAACGTGGCTTCTATCGTCGGCTTTGGAAAGGCGATCGAGCTGGCAACGGAAAAGATGCCGCAGCACGCCGAAAAAATGACGGCCCTGCGCGACAGGCTGATCTCTAATATATTGGAAAAGATCCCGAACACGCGTCTGAACGGCCATCCGGAAAAGAGGCTGCCGGGCAATGTGAACGTGTGCTTTGAGTATATCGAGGGCGAATCGCTTTTGCTGAGCCTGGACATGATGGGTATTGCCGGCTCCTCCGGCTCGGCCTGCACCTCCGGCTCGCTCGACCCGAGCCACGTGCTGCTGGCCATCGGCCTTCCGCATGAGATCGCCCACGGCTCGCTGCGCCTGTCCCTTTCCGATGAAAACACGCAGGAAGAATGCGACAGGGTCGTGGAGGCGCTGGAAAAGATCGTCAGCCGCCTGCGCATGATGTCGCCGCTGTACCCGGGCAACAAATAAGAAAACAAGCAAATATACAGGAAGAAGGCAGAATACCATGTATACCGAAAAAGTGATGGACCATTTCATGAACCCGCGCAACGTGGGCGAGATCGAAAACGCCAGCGGCGTGGGCGAAGTGGGCAACGCCAAGTGCGGCGATATCATGAAGATCTTTATTAAGGTAGAAAATAATGTGATCGTGGACGTCAAGTTCAAGACCTACGGCTGCGGCGCGGCCATCGCCACCTCCAGCCGTGCAACCGAAATGGTCATGGGCAAGACGATCGAAGAGGCGCTGGCCATCACCAATAAGGAAGTGGCCGAATCGCTGGGCGGCCTCCCGCCGGTGAAGCTGCACTGCTCCGTGCTGGCCGAGGAAGCCCTGCACGCCGCGATCGCAGATTATAAAGCGAGGCATCCGCAAGTATGATCTATGGAAATACCGAGGGCGTAAGGGATACGATCCTGCAGGAAATGGAAAGGATCGCCGAGATGGATTTCGACCGCTCGGCCTATCTGCCCGACAGGCTCCTTCAGCTTTTGATCCACTACACCACCATGGCCGAACGCGGCGTGATGGTGTATCTGGCGCGCGACGGCGACCTGCTGGACATCGCCCTGGGCGATATGACGGCAGACGGCCTGCCGGAGCTGCACCTGCGCCGCAATATCGACCGCCTTTCCGGCATCCGGCTCATCCGTACGCGCTACGACGGCGGCGCGAGGCCCACCGAGGCCGACGAGCAGGCGCTGCAGCTTCTGCGCTTTGACTCGCTGTGCGTCATCGGCGTAGAGGACGGGCGCGCCACCGGCATCAGCTCGAGCTATCTGGGCGAGCTGGAATACGGCAAGATGACCATCCACACGCTCGGCCCCGTCAAGCCCGGCCGCATCCCGCAGTCGCTCTGGCTGCACGAGATCGAGCAGGCGGACGAGCGCCTTGCCAGCGCCATCGCCAAGGGCGGCATCACCGTGAAGGCGGAGAAGGTGCTGCTGGTGGGCATCGAGAGCGAGGAATCGCTCGACGAGCTGGCAGAACTTGCCGAAACCGCGGGCGCAGCCGTGATGGGCAAAGTGCTGCAAAAGCGCATGAAGCCCGAGCCCGCCACGTTCATCGGCACGGGCAAGGCGGAAGAGCTGCACCTGGAATGCCGCGCGCAGGAGATCGATCTGGTCATTATGGACGACGAGCTCACCGGCGCGCAGCAGCGCAACCTTGAGCAGATCATCGGCGTGCGCGTGGTGGACCGCACCGCGCTCATTCTGGATATCTTCGCGCGCAGAGCCGTGACCAGCGAAGGCAAGCTGCAGGTCGCCCTCGCGCAGGAAAAATACCGTCTGCCCCGCCTCGCCGGCAAGGGCACCACGCTTTCGCGTCTCGGCGCCGGTATCGGCACCCGCGGCCCCGGTGAAACGAGGCTGGAGGTCGACAGGCGTATCGTGCGCAGGCGCATCGACGATATGACAAAAGAACTGGCCGTTCTGCGCCGCCAGAGGGAAATGCACCGCGCCCGCCGCGAAAAGACCGAGCAGATTATCGTGGCGCTGGTAGGCTATACCAACGCCGGCAAATCCACCTTGCTCAACGCGCTTTCGGGCGCAAGCGTGCTGGTGGAGGACAAGCTCTTTGCCACGCTCGATCCGGTCATCCGCCGCATAGAGCTGGGCGAAAAGCGCAGCTGCCTGCTGGTCGACACGGTCGGCTTTATCCGAAAACTCCCGCACGAGCTGGTCGAGGCCTTCCATTCCACTCTGGAGGAAGCCCTTTCGGCCGATTTGCTGGTCATCGTTTCGGACGTTTCCAGCCCCTATTACCGCGAACAGCGCGAAACGGTGTACCAGGTCCTCAAGGATCTCGGCGCGGGGGACAAGCCCGTGATCGAGGCGCTGAACAAGGCCGATTGCATCCCGCCCATGTCCGTGTTTGAGCCCGCCGATGCGGTGCTCATCTCCGCGCTCAACGGCGATGGTCTGGACAGGCTGCGCGAGCTCATCGCCGACCGCATCAGCAAGCTGCGCCGGGTCATCGAGATCGAGATCCCCTA
>JAFQGN010000323.1 GCA_017398245.1 Clostridia bacterium
CTTGGCGATCTTGTCCACGCGGATATAATCGCTCATGCGGGAAATATGATAGAACCAGTTGGTCGCAGCCTCGGGGCCCTCTTCCTCTTCCAGCTGGGCAAACTTAGCGCGCACCATGGCCGGATGGGGAGTGATGCAGCCGCAAAGCCTGGCGCCGAAACGGTCGCGCTCGTCAGCGGTGTCTTCGATAATGCCGCGCTCCGCAGCAATGTCTTCCAGCTCTTCCAGCACATTGGTCAGCGTGTCCGGCAGTTCATAGGGGATCTTCGCGCCTTCGGCCGGAGCGTCCATACGCATCACGTCCAGCAGCTGGTTGCGGGCATAACGCCTGTCCTCTTCTTCGATCAGCTGTTCGCGCACGGCAAACGCCACGATCAGTTCAATGGCTTCCGTTGCACGCATTGCCATTTCCATTTCCGTCATAACTCCTCCGCCTTATCTCGCCGACATGCGGCTGTAATCTTTTTTCATGCTTTCTATGGTACCGAACAAATGTTATGCGCGCAAGGCAGAAACGGAAAATATGCATGTTTTCCGGCGTTTTTTACGCCCGCGCCGCATCCCGCCGCCCGTGTAAAATGCCCCTGCATAAGAAAAAGTCCTCCGCCAAAGCAGAGGGCTCCTTCTATGTATTCCGGTGCGGGCCGACTCGCCCGCCTTTATTCTTTTTCGTCCGTCGCGAACCGGTTCACGCCCCATACGCCGATCAGGATGCACACGAACGCGCCCAGCGAAAGCAAACTGAACTGATCCTTCATGATCAGAACGCCCGCCAGCACGCTCACCACCGTGCCCATGCACGAAAAAATGGTCGAACGCGCCACCGTGAGCTTCGCCAGCGAGTAGTTCGCCAGCATGTACGCGCCCACCGAAGAAAGCCCGCCCAGATACAATATCGCCACGATAAACCTCGGATGGCTCAGCGCAAGCCCCATCTCGCCGAACGCTCCCGCGCCGTACTGGATCAGCGCATGCGCGGCAAAGGCGATAAAGCCTACCGTGAACATGACGTACGTCAGCTCAAAGGGCGTGTAGTCCTTCGAAAGCCGCCTTACCAGCAGCGAATACAGCGATCCCACCGCATACGCGGCGATCAGGCACACGCAGCCGGTCACGGTGTTCTGTCCGGAGGACGCCGTCTGCAGCGAGACCATCAGAACGCCCGCAATGGACAGCCCCATGCAGGCCCACTGCTTTCTGTTGGGCCTTTCGCGCAAAATCAGCGCGCCGGCAATGGCGGTAAAGATCGGGTTCGTGGCCGAAACCATGCCCGTGAACGAGGTCGTCGTGTACTTCAGCCCGTAGTTTTCCAGATAGAAATACAAAACCGGCTGCAAAAGCCCCAGCAGAATCGGCGCCCACAGCATTTTCCTTTTCTTCCCCTTCAGATCCAGCCTGAGCACGCCCAGTGCCACCAACAGGTTCATCAGCACAACCGTCACGCTGAAGCGCAGGCACAAAAGGATCACCGGCTGCGTGATCTCCAGCCCGATCTTCGAAAACAGATAGCTCAGCCCAAAAATCCCGTAGGCCGCGCCCGCCGCCAGCATGCCTTTTTTCTCTTCGCTCATCTCCGCCGCATCCTTTTCTTTCGTTCTCAACGCCGGATTATACGCACATCTCCTTCCGCGCGCAAGACGCTCCCCGTTAAACCTCTCCCGTACACACGCCCAAAGCCCATATCGTCGCAAGTACATGCCGGTTAAAAATCGTTCACCCGCAGCCTTCCGATCGGCCCCGCCCGCTCCGCTCTTCTCATGCGCAAACAAACCGAACGCGAACTCAAGCGATCGTACCCACCATCCCGCCAAATCAAAAACGCTCCCGTCTCCGGGAGCGTTTTTCTCAGTGCGAATGCACCTGCTCGTTTTCGTCGGCATGGCCGAGCTTGGACTGGGCAAACCGCTGCTCGTGATACAAACTGTAATGCCCGGATAACATGAACGCAACGGCTACGCACGTGCCAAACAGCGGCAGATATTCCGCGCCGAACAGCTCGATCGACAGCATGATCGCCGCCAGCGGCGCGTTCGTCACGCCCGCAAACACGCCCGCCAGCCCCAGCGCCGCGCCCAGGGCCGGATCCAGCCCCAGCAGCCCGGCTACCGTGCAGCCCATCGTGGAACCCACGAAGAACGAAGGCACGATCTCGCCGCCCTTGAACCCCGCGCCCAGCGTGATCGCCGTGAAAATGATCTTCAGCGCAAACGCCTCGGGCCTTGCATGCCCCTCCAGCGCGTGGAAAATGGTGTGCATGCCGCCGCCGTTGTAATCGCGCGAGCCCAGCACGATCGTGAGCGCGGCCACGACCAGACCGCCCACCGCAATGCGCACAAATTCGTTCGGAAACACCTTTTTCTGCAATCTGCCGCTCACATGCATCGCCGTGCAAAACAGCATCGCCGTCACTGCGCAGGCCATGCCCACGCCCGCCGTCTGCAAAACGCTCATCGGCGTGACGCCCGCCAGCCCTGCCGCCAGCGCAAACGGCTCCACCGGCGCGCCTACAACGCGCGCCATCCAGTTCGCCGCCACGGCCGAGACCACGCACGGCAAAAGCGCCCTGTCGTTGAACTTGCCCACCTCTATGATCTCCAGCACAAAGATCGCCGCCGTGATGGGCGTTCCGAACAACGCAGAAAACAGCGCGGCCATGCCGCACAATTCAAAAATACGCCTCGTGTCCGCGTGCGGATCCGGGTGCGTCAAATCGCCCACCGCCGCGCCGATCGATCCGCCCAGCTGCAAGGCCGCGCCCTCCCGGCCGGAAGAGCCGCCGCACAGATGCGTAAGCACGGTAGAAATGAAGATCGCCGGGGCCATCTGCACCGGCACCTTGCCCTGATCGCGCACCGTCGCAATGATCTTGTCCGTGCCGATGGACAGCGGCAGCCGCAGCACATAATATACTTCGGCGATCACCAGACCCGCGACCGGCAGCGCAAACAAAAGCCAGTTGTGCGCGGCATGCAGCGCCGTCGCCTTGTCCACCGCGATCGCAAACAGCGCGCCCACAAACCCGCACAGCAGGCCGATCAACGCGCCCGTGCACAGCCAGCGCAGCAGCGCCAGCACATATTGCCAGGAGGACTTCATTCTTGCCCCATTCATCCCCAAATTCCTTCCGTTTCCTCGAAAATCGCGCACAGCGTCTGCCGTGCGGGCACTATTATATTCCTCGTATCCGCATATTTTTATAAAGGCCGTGTTAGTTCCTTTGGTATTGCCGTCCGTCTTCCCGCACGGCAGGCTGCCTGCGCGCAAACAGCCAGTATACCAGCCCGCTGATCAGCTGCATCATGCCCGAAAACAGCAGCAGCCACACCACCGGAATCCTGCCCAGCGCCGCGCCCGCCGCGATCGAGCCCAACGAGATCCCGCCCTGAAACAGCCCGATCCTAACCGCCGTAAAGCTGCCGATGCATTCGTACGGCACCAGCTTCGCCACCAATACCGGCGCGGCATTGTCCGCCACGCTCTGCCCCAGCAGCAAAACCAGATACACCGCCGCAAACACGCTGAAATTGCGGCCCGCCATCAGCATCGGCAGCAGCGCGCACATCGCCGCGCTCGCGCCGAAATACAGCCAGTGCGCGCGGAATCGCCCCGCAAGGTGCAAAAAACCATACGCGCCCACGATCGAGGCCACCGTCGCGATCACGCCCATCGCCGAACTCTGCGCCGCATGGATCCCCAGCTCGTGTATGCCGATCGTCGCCAGCATGCCGATCACGCCCGTGTTGAACCCGCGCATCAGATTCGGCAAAAACAGCACCCGGAACGCCGGCAGCTTCAGCGTCGCCAACAGACCCGAATCCTTCTTTTCCG
This sequence comes from Clostridia bacterium, assembly GCA_017398245.1. The sequence continues at coordinate 3,829 of JAFQGN010000323.1, forward strand.
CCGCCTCCTGCACCAGCATCACCGGCTTCATCGCCCGCGTGCACAGCGAAGCGCCCGCCATGCACATGGCCGAAAGCGCGTACATCGCGCTCATCACACGGTCGATATGGAACTTCGACAGCAAAAACGTGGTCAGACTGCCGATGCACACCGCTGCAATGCCGCTCGTGATCCCCTGATACGAATTGAGCCGCGCGTAATGGCGCATGTCGATGATCTGATAGGGCACCCGGTAATCCAATATGCCGTTCAGCCCCAGCAGCACGCTCTGCACCACGCCCGCAGCCAGTACCGCGCCAAAGAGCGCTCCGGCGGGCGCCTCCGCCCAAAATGTGAACAGCAGCATCACCACATAATACAGCGGCATGCACCCCAGCAGCGCGGCCGATTTCTTCAGCGGCTCGCGCAGCCTGTCCACCGCCGCGGAAAACAGCAGCATGGATACCATCTGCACCATGCTCAGCGCCGCTGCGAGCATGCCGATCCGGTCCACCGGCACACCGTGCGCCGCCAGAAACGTCTGCAAAAGCGTCCCGGCAAAAAATGTATTCGCTATGCACGTGCATGCGCATCGCCCGTAATATTTTACCTCATTGCGCGAAAACCCGCCCTGCATTCCGCCCATCTCCCGTCTGTATCTCCAAGCCGCAGTGCCCGTCCGCCCGGCCGACTATCGCGCCATCGCTTCCGCAAAAGCCCGTCCTCACTCGTCCGCTCCAGCCGACCGAACCGCGCGTCCGCCCAATACCAATCCTTTTCCTTCAACAGCACGGCCGCACCGCCCCCCTCTCGCGCGCCCGATCATCCCGTTTGCATTCTCCCACACCCTCGTCAGGCTTCTCTCTGCGCGGCCCAATGCCCTTGCGTATACGATCCAACGCCGGGGCCATCTCCAACAGACTCCGTCCGCCTCTTCAGGATGCGCCGCCGCAATCCTCGCTGCGCGCCGCATCCATTCCGATATTATCCCCCCGCGTCAAGCGCCTGTCAAGCGCGCCGAAGCCCTTGCGCACACGGAAATTTACACACGGGCAGTTGCTATTTGGGGCCCGTTTGTAATATACTGTATTGGCTGGATATCAGCGCTTGCGCCCGTAGCTCAGTGGATAGAGTGTTCGACTCCGACTCGAAAGACCGTGGGTTCGAATCCCGCCGGGTGCGCCAATCCCGGGGCTCCTTTGGAGACCCGGGTATTTTTTATGCCCAAGGGATTCGAAC
>JAFQGN010000324.1 GCA_017398245.1 Clostridia bacterium
AAGCAGCGCGTGGCCATCGCAGGCGTTCTTGCCATGCGGTGCGAGGTCATCGTCTTTGACGAAGCCACCGCCATGCTCGATCCCTCCGGTCGGCAGGAGATCTTCGATATCGTCCGCCGCCTCAATCGCGATGAAGGCGTGACCGTCATCTGGATCACGCATTTTATGGAAGAGGCCGTGCAGGCCGATTACATCTACATTATGGACGAAGGAAAGACCGTTTCCCGCGGCACGGCGCGCGAGGTATTCGCCGATTCTGCCCGCCTGCGCGGCTATGGTCTGGACGTCCCCGTCGCAGCGGAATTTTCCGAAGCGCTGCGCGGAATGGGCTTGGATATGCCCGAAGGGATCCTGACCGCTGACGAGGCGGTGGAGGCGCTATGCCGATAATTCTTGATCACGCGACCCACACCTATATGCCCGGCAGTCCGTTCCAGTCCGTCGCCCTGAACGACGTCTCCTTCGAACTGCACGACGGCGAATTTCTCGGTGTCATCGGCCATACCGGCTCGGGCAAGAGCACCTTCGCCCAGCATCTCAACGGCCTTCTGCAGCCAAATTCTGGCACTGTTCTTGTCAACGGGGTCGATATCTCTGCCAAAACGCCCGAATCCCGCAAAGCGCGCCAGTCGGTCGGCCTCGTGTTCCAGTATCCGGAATATCAGCTGTTTGAAGAGACCGTACGCAAGGATATCGCTTTTGGCCCGAAGAATATGGGCCTTAGTGAAAAGGAGATCGAAGCGCGCGTTCTTGCCGCCGCCGAAGCCGTGGGCCTTGCGCCGGAAACGCTGGACCGCTCCCCCTTCGAACTCTCCGGCGGACAGAAGCGCCGCGTAGCCATTGCGGGCGTTCTGGCCATGGAACCGGCCTGCATCGTTCTGGACGAACCCGCCGCCGGGCTCGACCCGCAGGGCCGGCGCGATATGGAGCGCCTTCTGCGTAAGCTGCACGAAGACCCGAACCGCACTCTGGTCATGATCTCCCACTCCATGGACGACGTCGCCCGCCTTTGCGACAGGCTTCTTGTCATGGAGCGCGGCAAAGTTGCCATCGTGGGCACGCCGGTCGAAGTTTTCCGCGAAAGCGAGACCCTCTCCCGCATCGGGCTGGATCTGCCCGAGGGCGAAAAGCTGGCCCGCAAGCTGCGCAAGGCCGGGTTCGATATCCCCGAAGGCACCTTCGACCCGACCGAGCTGGCAAAATGCGTCGCCGCCCAGGTGAAGGGAGGCGCACGCCATGCTTAAAAACATCACCCTCGGCCAGTATTTTCCGGGCGATACCTTCATCCACCGGCTCGATCCGCGCACGAAGCTTCTGGCCGCTATCGCGCTGATCGTCGCCATCTTCCTAGCACAAGGCGTGCTTTCCTATGCGCTGCTGTTTGCGTTCGTGTTCGCCTGTGTTAAAATTTCCAACGTGGGCCTGAAATTCATCTGGAAGGGCCTCAAGCCCATTCTGGTCATCGTGATCGCCACGTTCATCCTGAACATATTCTTCACCCCCGGCGAAAAAATGATCATCGAATGGAAGTTCATCCACATTTCGCAAAACGGCCTCGTCACCGCCACGCGCATGGCGCTTCGTCTTGTGCTGCTGGTGATGAGCACGCAGATCCTCACGCTGACCACCTCTCCTATCTCGCTCACCGACGGTATGGAAAACCTGCTAGGCCCGCTGGCGAAGATCGGCTTCCCGGCGCACGAGCTGGCCATGATGATGTCCATCGCGCTGCGCTTCATCCCCACTTTGCTGGAAGAAACCGACAAGATCATGAAGGCGCAGAAATCTCGCGGTGCGGACTTCGAAAGCGGGAACCTGATCCAGCGCGCGAAGGCCATGCTGCCGCTGCTGGTGCCGCTGTTCCTCAGCGCATTCCGCCGGGCAGACGAACTCGCTCTTGCCATGGAAGCGCGCTGCTATCGCGGCGGAGACGGCCGCACCCGCATGAAGGAAATGCGCTACGGCCGCAGCGATGCGCTCACCGCGCTTTCCATCGCGCTGCTCATCGCCGCCGTCGTGCTGCTCAACAAGGTGTTCTGAACCGCTCATCCTTCTTTATTTTCAAAGAACTGTCCGGCTCCCTTTGCCGGGCAGTTTTTTTGTGTTATCATAGGTTTCGGAGGGATACACTTGGATTATACATATATCATGGATCGCCTCACGCAGGCCTATTCCAACGTCCTCGGCCCCAATTTCGTGGGCATGTACGTCCACGGCTCCATCGCCATGGGCTGCTTCCACCCGCAAAAGAGCGATATCGATTTCGTCTGCGTGGTGCACAACGAACCCGATGCCGAGCAGAAACTGCGCATTCTGGAAGCAACGGTCGCCTATGAGCGTTTTGCGCCCGAAAAAGGGCTGGAAATGCACATCCTTCTTCTGGAAGACTGCCTGCATCCCACGCATCCCTGCCCATTCTGCCTGCACTATTCCCATGCGTATTGGCGCGCCTTCCTTTCCGATCCGCTGAACTACATCCGTTCCATGCAGGGGCGCGATCCGGACCTCGGCGGCCATCTGACCATCCTGCACGCCTGCGGGGTCTGCTGGAAGGGCGTCCCGGTACAGGAAGTCTTCGCCCCCGTGCCCAAGGAAATGTACCTTTCCAGCATTCTGGACGATGTAATCCCCGGCTGCGGAGACGATATCTACCGCCTGTGCAATCTCTGCCGCGTGTGGGGCTATCTGGCCGAAGGGCTCGTGCTCTCCAAGCGCACGGGGCCGCAATGGGCGCTTTCGCAAAGCGAAGGCCCGGCCAAAGCCATACGGGCGGCGCTGGACAGCTACAACGCCGGCACCGCATGGAACGAAAGCTTCTGCGCCGACGAAGCCTGCGCATGGCTGCAGAGGAAGATCATCTCTCTCCTGCCGGAAGAATTCGCCCGAAACTACACATAAAACGGAGGAAAACGCAATGGAACTTACCTTTGATAGCGCCGTCGAGCGCATGTTCAGCAAACTTGGTGATTGGAAGATCATGGCTCTGGCCAGCTCAGTGAACGACCACGTCATGGTCCGCAATGTCAGCTGCCTGTTCTATGATGGCAAGATCTGGTTCAAGACCGACAAGAACTTCCGCAAGACGCAGCAGCTGTATCAGAACCCGCGCGTAGCCATGTGCTGGAACGGCGTGCAGGTGGAAGGCACGGCCGAGATCAAGGGCCTTGTGGTGGACGAGCCCGGCCGCCGCTTTGAAGGCCTGTACAACAAATACCTCTACGGCAGCTACAACAGCTATGCGCACGAGGACAGCGAGATCATCGTCGAAGTCACGCCCAAATTCGTCGAGCTTTGGGATACCGACGAGGGCAACAACGCCTTCCAGATCTTTATTGATTACAACGCGCATTCCGTAGAATACAAAGCCTACGACGAAAAATGATCCGCTCTAACCCAAACGCCCCGGCATCCGCACGGATGCCGGGGCGTTTCCTTATTTTTCGAACTGCACGGTCGCGATATGCCTCGCCGGGAAAAACTCGTACAGATACAGCTGCGTGACATTCCCTTCAAATGCTGTAAACCGTCCAAGCGTCGATTCCGCCGCGCGCAATATCACTTCCG
>JAFQGN010000325.1 GCA_017398245.1 Clostridia bacterium
AAAGGAGCCTGCGGCGCGCAGTCTGCCCGGGCCGAAAAAGGCGGCGAGCAGGGCTGCGCACAGGGCGCACAGCCCGCCTGCAGCGGCGAAAGCGAGGGCGAGCTGGAGCTGGTTCTGCGAGGGGTTGAGAACGTTTATTTCCATAATTTGCCCAGAACGCCCTTCGTTTTTGGCTTGGCATAGGTGTATTCGAGCGCGTTGACGCTGCCTTCAACGGAGACCAGCCCTTCGCCGAGGTTCAGGCGGGAGATGTGCAGATCTTCGCCGATGATGGTCAGGTCTCCGCAGGCGGTCTGGGCGACGATGGTCTGTTCACAGAAGCTGGGCACGTCCGTGACGCCGGTGAGCGTCATGCCTTTGCGGTTTTGCAGGGTAAGAGTGTGTTCCTGCGCGCCGGGGTGTTCCTGCTGCATGGATACTGCGCCTCCTTTGATTGGAATAAGATGGTCGGTATCGATGGTATGCATGCGGGCGAGCGCCGATGCACGGCAGGGGCTGCATATTGCGTGAGGGCGGAGGATACAGTATAATGACGTATATTATGCGGTGAAACGAAGGTGTGCGGGATCGAAAGAAAAGGGAAGGCGCAGGCCGACGCTGTTGCTGTGAAAAAGAAAATAGGGGCTGATCTGTCCGATATTCACGCGGGGCACAGGGAAAGACTGCGTGAGCGCGCGAGGAAAGAGGGCATTGCAGCGTTCCAGAAGCATGAGGTGCTGGAGCTTTTGCTGATGCAGGTCATTCCGCAAAGGGATGTGAACCCGCTGGCGCATGTGCTGATCCGTCACTTCGGCGGGCTGGAGAAGGTGCTGGCGGCTTCGCAGGAGGAGCTGCGGGAGGTGTCCGGCGTAGGGCCGCGCACGGCGCAGTGGCTGCGCGCGGTCGGAGAGTTGTGCTTTGCATATGTGGATTGCTGGGTGCGGCCGCAGGAGACGATCCTCAATTCGGCGCAGGCGATTGGCTTTCTGCGCAGGAACAGGCTGGGCCGCGTGGGAGATTTTGCGATGGTCTGTCTGGATCGCGCGGGGCATGTGGTGTATCATTCGGTGCTGGCCGTGGGCAGGGATGGATTCCCCGGTGCAAGGGACATGGTGAGCATGGCGCTGTTGCACCATGCATCGCAGGTGTTCAGCATCCACTTTGCCTTTGGCGAGGAAACGACGCGGGAGGAGACGGAGTTCGCGATCCAGGCGAGCGATACATTCACGCTGTTGGAGATCGATTTTCTGGATCACATCGTGTGCGCGGGCGGGAAGTATCACAGCGCGAGGCGCGCGGGCGTGATCGACTATGTGCAGGCAGACGATGCGATCGCTGCGGAAATGGAAACATGAGGGCGGCGCGGAGAGTTGTTTGCGAAGGGCGGCAGGGCGTGCGGCGGCCCTTTTGCGTTGGTGTCGGAGGCTGGTTGCAAGCGTTGGTCAGCGGCCGTTGGCAATTGCTGCCGCGCAAGAGAACGCATAGGGATACGCCGGGGCTGCGCGCCCCGGACCCTCGGCAAAGGATCTTCGACCCTTTGGTATCCCGTGTATGGGGTCAGAATTTTTTATATGAAAGAATAAGGTCGGCAGCGATTACATCGCGGGCCGACCTTTCGCTATGGTTTAGGGATGCATAAAAGCGATAGAGAACAAGCCCGGCCCAAGGCGGCGTTAGCCTTTGCCGGGCTTTACTTTTGATAAAATAATGGGGATCCTTCAGGGAAGCATTCCCTTATACAGAGTGCGGGACGGAGCCCCGCCGTAAAGCTTGAGCCCCGGTGCGCGGCTCAGCGGGAGAAGGAGGCGGGCAGGACGCCGGTGGCATAGATGGTTTTGAGCCAATCGCCAAGGCCGGGCACGACCCATGCGTTGCGCGCTTCATCCAGAGCGCGCAGGGGGCGCAGATCCTGCGCAGGGGTGCGGTTGATGGAATCCATCGCCTGAGCGTGGCGCAGGGCGGCTTCCGCCGGGCAGGGGAGGGAGGACCAGTCTCCGCTCTGGCAGGCTTCGAGCACCTGGAAGAGTTTTTCGATATTCGCGCCGTTGGGCACGGAGCGGCCGTAGTGCACGCAGGAGCCGTCGTGCAGGCGCACGGTCAACTCGCCGCCTTCGTCCTCGCTGAAGACGGCCTCGCCGCGTTCGAATTCGTAGCGGAAGACGGGGTTGACGGTATCCTGCGGGCCGACGGCATGGGAGGCGCAGTAGAGGACCTCGGCGCTGCCGATCTTGCCGGTGAAGGCTACGGAATCGAAGGTTTCGATCTCGTTGGCGTGGCCGGTCCAGACGCGCTCGGGCTGCAGCTGGGCAGCTGCGCCGGGGGTTTCTCCGGCGAGCCAGAGCATGTTCATGATATAGTGGGCGGTGGCGTTGGAGGCGACGCTGTCCCAAAGGGGGCGGCCGTCGGCCGAGAGGCGCTTGCCGGCCCAGCCGCCGCCGCGGGCGTAGTAGGCCAGATCGCGCGGCCAGAGCACCATGGCCTGCATGTGCACGAGCTTGCCGAATCTGCCGGAGAGGATATCGGCCTTGAAGGCCTTCATGGCCTCGTCATAGCACCACTGGAAGCCGATGGCGAGCTGCTTGCCGCTTTCGTCGCGCGAGGCGATGATCTTAGCGGTCTCTTCGGCCGTGGCGGCGATGGGCTTTTCCAGAAGCACGTCGCAGCCGTTTGCAAAGGCCAGAGCGGCGTGTTCCGCATGCAGGAAGATGGGGGTGGAGATGACGGCCAGATCTGCCTGCACATGGGCGAACATTTCCTGCGGATTGGAGAAGACGGGCACGCCAAGGGCCTTGAGCTCGGCAAGCCGATCGCAGCCTTCGGGACGGGGATCGCACGCGCCGACAACGCGGGCCGCTTTGGCGCGGGGGTCGTCCAGCACGCCGCGCACGTATTGGTTGCCGAAGCCGCCGATGCCGATGAGGACGGTATCTGTTTTTTTCATGAGGGTATCCTCCTGTAGCTGTACAGCCGCCCCGACAATACGCTCAGAGCGAGCAGCACGGGGCGGGTTTTATTTTACGATAAGGGCTGTGTTCTGATAGGGAGATGGTAAAACTACCGCATGGTTTGCAGGCCGTAATCCGCCGCGCAGACGGCGGCGATATCGCCCACGCTCTCGCCGAGGCTGGCCGGGACGATCTGCACCACATCGAG
>JAFQGN010000326.1 GCA_017398245.1 Clostridia bacterium
CTTCGGCGCATTGCGCAGGGCCGCAGAAAGCGTATCTTTAGAATCAAGGGAGGATCGCCATGCAGGATGTGTATTTTGTCTTGACGGTCGTTAATCATCAGCATGAGCCGCATTTCCAGAAATTCTTCTATGAAAGCGGCGCGGAATACCTTCTGGCTACGCCCGCCGAGGGCACGGCCAAGTTCGAATTTCTGAATCTTCTGGGGCTGGAGGCAACGGAGAAAAGCGTGATCATATCCGCCTGCACTGCTCCTGTCAAAAAGCGCGTGATGCGCAACCTTGTCCACCAGATGGGCCTTGATATGCCCAATGCCGGCATCGCCGTGTCTGTGCCGATGGCGTCCATCGGCGGCTCTTCCGCCATGCGCCTGCTCCTTTCGGGCCAGACCATCGAAGAAAGCGAGGAAAAGAACATGAACGACGCCCCCTATTCCCTCATCGTCGTGATCGCAAACAACGGCTGTACCGATCTTGTGATGGACGCTGCCCGGTCCGCCGGCGCAGGCGGCGGCACCGTTCTGCATGCGAAGGGTTCCGGCGCGGCTGCCGCGCAGAAGTTCTTTGGCATGTCGATCGCCGAGGAAAAAGAGGTCATCCTGATCGCCTCTGCCAAAAAGCAGAGCGGCGATATCATGAAGACGATCATGCACGAATGCGGCGCAAACTCCAAGGCGCACGCCGTGTGCTTCACTTTGCCGATCGACCAGATCGCCGGCTTCAATCTCGATATCGAATAACCCGTCTATCAGCGCCCCGGCAGCTTCTTTGGCTGCCGGGGCGTTCTGTTTTGCACCGGAGCGCGGCCTGTGTTTGACATCCGCGCCTACAGTATGCAGTATTCAGAACATATGGGGGTTTTTAAGGCGGCATTTACGTGCCGGATGGCCCGGCGCCACGACTGGGCCCTTTTTATTTCCGCCTGCGCGCATTGAATCGCCGTGGAAAGAATGCTATAATGCCAGTATCAAGCCGTCAGGAGGAATCGATATGGCAAAGCAGAACGAACCTCTGGTAAAGCATATTTTCACCGCCGACCCTTCCGCGCATGTGTTTGAAGGAAAGATCTACATCTACCCTTCGCACGATATCGCGCACGACGGCGAGGACAACGACAACGGTGATCAGTATAAAATGGAAGATTACCATGTGCTGCGCATGGACGATGTGCACGCCGAATGTGTGGACTGCGGCGAAGCGCTGCACGTGTGCGACGTAGAATGGGCCGACAGGCAGATGTGGGCGCCCGACGCAGCGTTCAAAAACGGCAAATACTACCTGTATTTCCCGGCAAAGGATGCCGACGGTATCTTCCATCTGGGCGTTGCCGTGGGCGACAGGCCGGAAGGGCCGTTCACCGCGCAGCCTTCCCCCATCCCCGGCAGCTACAGCATCGACCCGGCCGTGCTGGTGGACGACGATGGCAGCGCGTACATCTATTTCGGCGGGCTGTGGGGCGGCCAGCTGGAAAAATGGACGGGAAATACCTACAATGCCGAGGGCAAAGAGCCCGAAGCCGGCGTGCCTGCGCTCGGGCCGAGGGGCGCAAAGCTGAGCGAGGATATGCTCTCCTTCGCCGAAGAGGTGCAGGAGATCCGCATCGTGGATGAAAACGGCGCGCCCATCGCCGCAGACGATGAGGACAGGCGTTATTTCGAAGGCCCGTGGATGCACAAATACAATGGCAAATACTACCTTTCCTATTCCACCGGCACCACGCACTATCTGGTCTACGCCGTGGGCGATTCGCCCATGGGCCCGTTTACCTATAAGGGACGGATCCTCGAGCCCGTGATCGGCTGGACGACGCACCATTCCATCGTCGAGATCGATGGAAAGTGGTATCTGTTTTACCACGATGCGTCCATGTCCGGCGGCGTGAACCATCTGCGCTGCGTGAAGTTCCGCGAACTGCAGTATGCGCCGGATGGCACGATCGTTCCCATGCGCCCGTATGAGGACTGAATGAAAACATAAAAACGTCTCCGGACCGATGCACGGCCCGGAGACGTTTCTTTTTTATCGCAGTCGAGATCCACGCGAGCGCGGAAGAAAGGGCATTGCGTCGTGTTCTGCGCGCCGGTTCCTTCCGTTTATCCGCACGCGAGCGCGGAGGCAGGAGCGTGGCTCACTCTTCTCTTATTCGCACACGAGCGCGGAGGCGTGATCAAGCAGGTACGGGCGCATATAGCCCACCGTGGAGCACATAGGCAGCACTTCCTCAGGCAGATCGATGCCGAGCACGCTGCGGATATACCCGGCGCGCTGCATCATGCGCTCGTAAATTTCCGGGTACTGCTGCCGGATCTGCGCACGCAGTTCTTTATCCGCAAGAACGACGGTGCTTTCCGCGCCGGTACCGGCATAACCCGGAACAGACGGGATGATATCGATCTGGAAGATCATGCCGCTGCGCAGCTTTTCCTGCGAATTTTCGTACAGCGGCGAGCAGAGCCACTCCTCTTCGGCGACGAGATGCCCCGGGCACAGGCCCCAGCCGTACTTGCTGCGCGGCAGAACCTCGTCCACAAGGCGATAGAGCTCGCCGCCCTTCATGCCGATGCGGATGTTTTCCAGCCATGCTGCATACGCGCGGAAATACGGGATCGCAACGGCGCCCAGATAGTCTTCGGCGCCTGCGGGCAGCTGCGTCTGATCGAGCACGGCATAGCCCGTGCGGCTGGAGAGACCGCCTGCATAGCCGACCGTCAGCGAGATGGGATCGCCCGTCTTTACGCAATTGGCCGTCGGGAACATGTTCGCCTTGACAAAGCGCGGGCCGCTGGCAGCGATGGTCACAACGCTGGTATGCTGGCCATTGCGCACCAACGCGTCGCCCAGTTCCAGCTCGGACACGCCGACATCCAGCCTGTCCATGGCGTCCAGCATGCAGTCAGAAGCCAGCGCAGCCCCGTATTCGTAATGGGCGATCTCGTTGGCATTGTTGGTCGTGCGCGCGCCTCCCTCGCCGATGAAGAGGGCTGCGGCGTTGACTCAACGCCGC
>JAFQGN010000327.1 GCA_017398245.1 Clostridia bacterium
GACGGCATCTCCTTCGACTGCAGGCCCGGCATGATGGTCGCCCTCGTCGGCCCGACGGGCGTCGGCAAAACGACTTTGACCCAGCTGATCTCGCGCTTTTACGAGCCGCAGTCCGGCCGGATCCTGGTAGACGGCAACGACATTCAGGATGTGACGTTCGAAAGCCTGAGAAGGAATATCTCCCCAGTGCTGCAGGACACATTCCTGTTCAACGGGACAATCGCCGAGAACATCGGCTATGCCGACCCGCGCGCGACGAGGGATGAGATCATCGCCGCCGCAAAGGCTGCGCATATTCACGAGGATATTTCGGCCATGCCGGACGGATACGACACCCGTGTCGGTGAGCGCGGCCTGCGCCTTTCCGGCGGACAGAAGCAGCGCGTGGCCATTGCGCGTGCGATACTGCGCAAATCGCCGATCATTTTGCTGGATGAAGCGACTGCATCTGTGGACGTGGAAACCGAACGGCAGATCCACGCGGCTATTTCCGATCTGGCTGGGCGGCGCACGATCGTGGCTATCGCGCACAGGCTTTCGACCATCCGCAATGCTGATCTGATTCTCGTGATCGAGAACGGCAAGGTCGTCGAGCGCGGCACGCATGCCTCTCTGCTGGCGCTCAACGGAGTATACGCCCGCATGGACAGGATTCAGGCCGGGGCTGCGAACGGCTGAAAAACAAAAAGAGAGTCTCTCCCGATGTGCACATAAGGCATATCGGGAGAGACTTTTTATATGCGTACAGCGCCTGAAACGTTTATTCCCCAATGATCTCCCAGCGGATCTGGCGCGTGGGCTCGTCACGCCATGCTTTTGGAGTTACAGATGGTTCGGCATAGGCCTGTTTCTCCGTATCATTCCAAACAAACGTGGTCGTGGTGTAGGCTCCGGTTTCGTATTCATAGCTGTCGCCAGCATCTTCGTACAGAGTGAAGAGTGCGTCCTTGCCCGGGTACACCTTCAGCACGATATCGCCAGAAAGCGCTTCCCGCGCGCACGCGGCAGCTTTGGTCATCGGCAGAATGGAGCCAGCCTTGATAAACAGCGGGATCCGGTCGATCGGCGCATCCACATCGATGGTCCGGCCGCCTTCGTAGCGCTCGTTGGTATAAAAATCAAACCAGTCGCAGCCTTCCGGCAGATAGACATTGCGCGTTTTCGCCTTCTGCAACGGTCTGGATTCCGCTTTAAAGTACATCGGCTCTGTCACCGGGCAGACCATGATGCTCGGGCCGAAGAGGAACTGGTCCTTGACGGCGCAGGCTTTGTGGTCTTTCGGGAAATCAAAGGCGAGCAGGCGCAGCATGGTATCGTCATTCAGCCAGACGGATGCGGCGCAGGAATAGATATACGGGAGCAGCTGATAGCGCAGGCGGTTGGCGCGCACAAGCGAGTCGTAGAATTCCGGATGCGTGACCGCCCACATTTCGCGCCGGACATCGGTGCCGTGGCTGCGGAAGATGGGCAGGAACGCGCCGTACTGGAACCAACGGGTGAACAGTTCCTGATAGCCGAGGTCCTCCATGCCCGCTTCGTAATCACCGCTCCAGAACCAGGGCATGCCTCGCTTGACGAAGAATGCGCCGATATCCAAAGTCCAATACGGAAGACCGGCTGCGCAGAGGTTCAGCCCGGCCGGGATCTGCTTGCGGAAGGTTTCCCACGTCGCTTCGGTATCGCCCGACCAGAGGATAGTTCCGTAACGCTGACCGCCGGTGTATCCGTTTCTGGTCAGATTGACCACGCGCTTGGCGGAACCGGAAGCCCTTTGGCCCTCGTAGATACCCTGCGCATGCACAAGGCCGTATGCATTGGCAGCCTCAGCGGGCATATGCAGCGAAGCCTGTTCCACGAATTCGCGGTATTGCTCGCCTGGCTCGGGGCGCTCTTTCCGGCTCCATTCCGGTGTAAAGGGTTCACTGGAATCGCACCACCATGCATCTGTGCCGTAGGAGAATATCCCCTCCTCTGCCTGCCGCCAGTAAACTTGGCGGGCGTCTTCGCGGAAGGCGTCGTACACGTCTGCAGCGGGCAGAAGCATGCCCTTTTCCTTGAATTCCTTATAGTTATCGCAGTCGGTGCTCATGTTGGGCCAGATGGATACCATCATGCGAATATCGTCTTTGTGCAGACTGTCGGTCAGGCCCTGCAGATCCGGAAAACGGTCGGGATCCATCGTCTTCTGACCCCACAGATCGCCCACCCAGGAGCGCCAGTCCAGAACGATAAGATCCAGCCCGAGACCGCGGCGGCGATATTCCCGGGCAACGTCCAGCATTTCCTGCTGTGTTTCATAGCGTTCCTGCGACTGCATAAAGCCAAACGCCCACGCAGGCAGCATAGCCGCCTTGCCCGTGAGAAGATGGTAGCTGCGGATCAAGGCATCGAAGGTGGCGCCGGCGATGAAATAGTAATCCATTTCGACGTCGGCCTCTGTATACAGATAGGAGCCGTACTGCGTGTCTTCGAAAACGGCCGGGCTGCCGGTCGCAAGCAGAATGCCGTAACCGCAGGTGGAGAGCAGGAAGGGCACGCCGATCTTCCGATTGGCCTGATGGATGTATTGCGTGGAACTGCGCAGATCCAACAGCCCCTCTTCCGCTTGACCCAAACCGTACAAATGCTCGTTTTTCTGAAAGTGCAGGTGCAGGCGGGTGTGGTAGAGCTCTTTGTCAAAGATCTTTTCGGCTTCGCGAACCACTTTTTTCACGCCGTCCGCCGTGCTTACCTCTTCGATTACCGCTTCTGCTTCGTCGGCCAATTTGTAGGAAGAGAAGGATTCCAGCTCTCGCGGATCCTTCTCGCGCTCCTGAAGCAGCAGAGTTCCGTCCGGGAGCTGGTAGCGGATCGCGGCGTCGCTCTTGGAGATGAAAAGGCAGAGAGAGGCCGTTTTCAGCCGGACGCAGTCGTCCTCTTCTTCTAAAGTCCACTGCGGAAAAGACGCATTATGCATGATGCCAATTCCGGTTCGGTCCGAAAAAGCTTCCCGGCGCGTGTACCGGATGCGCATGATCTGTTCCGTCTGGGGTTCGATCAGGAGTTGACC
>JAFQGN010000328.1 GCA_017398245.1 Clostridia bacterium
CCGGGCTCGTTTTCTGTCCACAGCCGGGCATACCCGCCAACGGGATACGTTAGAGGCGCTGGCAAAGGAACGATGGGGCTCTGCCCCATGCCCCGCCAGAGGGAATGATTCCCTCTGGACTCCTCAATTGGGGAATAGCAGCAATCGATATAGAGAATAAGGCTGGCTACGCATACTGCGTGGGCCAGCCTTGTGTTATGGATCAGGAGAAACGGCGGGACTCTGTCTCGCACCCTGCTCAAGGGTCAATGACCCTTGAGAATCCCATATTGGGGGAATAAAAAACACTCAAAGTACAGAAAAGGCCGGCTATGCTTACAGCATGGGCCGGCCTTTTGCTATATAGTAAGGTACGATGGGGCGCTGCCCCATGCCCCGCCAGAGGGAATGATTCCCTCTGGACTCCTCGATTGGGGAATAGCAGCAATCGATATAGAGAATAAGGCTGGCTATGCTTACAGCATGGGCCAGCCTTACGCTATGTAAATGTAAAAACTGCCGTTTGTTAGGCGGCAGCAATTGTCCGCGGCCACTGGCTGCCCGGCCTAAACGGTACGTTTTGCCGGGCGATGCTGTTTGTCGATAGAAATAATCAGCCCAATAATGAGGATTCTTAAGGGAATCATTCCCTTAAGCAGGGTGCGGGACAGCGTCCCGCCGTAACCCATGAACTACAACGCCCGGCCCACGCAAAACGCGCAAGCCGGGCTTTTTGTATGACAGCGCTCGTAATTTATTACGGCTTCCAGTATTCCTCGATGCACTCGCGCAGGATCTGCACATAGCGGCGGCCGCGCTCGACCTGGCCGTAGATGGTGCCGACTTCGCGCTGAGCGACCTCAAACAGGCAGCCGCTGGCGCATTCGCAAACTTCCTTGAAGCTGGAACGCACGGCGTCCTCGTCCATAGTGCCGGGACGGACGACCACGTCCGCGCGCGGCTTGGAATAATAGATAACATTGGTGCCGCGCAGATATTCGCCGACCTGCCTCTCGTTGTTGAACGGGGAGACGCTCAGCTTGCGCAGGTTGGTCCACTTGGAAAGGTAATCCTCCCAGATGGCGTCCACTCGCTCGCAGCAGCCGTAGGACAGCAGGCCGTAGCGCTGAACGAGCCTGTCCTGATACGGGTACACGAACTCGCCGTAGGTCTTGGGGGAGACAGCGTGGGTCTCCTGGCTCTCCAGGAAGCCCCAGACCTGCTTGGTGGAGGTAACGTTTTCGGTGGGCAGCTCGTTGTTGAAGGCGAAGGATTCCTGCGCCAGCGGGGAGATGCCGTGGGTGGGCAGCAGCAGGCCCTTTTCCTCGAGCATGTCGTAATAGCCTTCGTAGACCTTCGTGGCCATATCCATGACCTCGTGCAGCTCGTCCGGATAATCGTACATGGAGCAATAGTACTGTTCCATGCCCATCAGGTGCACCAGCGGGTTGGTGATGCCGCCGCCGAGGTTGGGCATGACCATGCGCACGGGCAGGATATCGCCGAACAGCTCGTTCGCCAGCTCGACCTTAGCCTTGGTGGCCTCTTCGTCATAGCCGAAGGAGCCGCCGCGCAGCTTGTCCAGATCCTCTTCCAGATCTTCAATGACGGGGTCGATATGATAGCCGTTGGCCGCGTCCTTGGAACGGGTGCGCTCCGGCATGATGCCGAAGGGCTTGGCCCAGGTGACATGGCTCACGTCATAGGTGGGAGAAATGGGGGTGTCGTCGTCAAACAGATCGCGGCCGCACAGCGTCCAGAGCATGCCGGCTTCGATCTTGCGCGCATCTTCGCCTTCGCAGCGCAGGCGCGGGGTGATCACTTCGTGCGTGAAGTTGGAAAACAGCAGGCGGACGGTGGGGGTCTCCTTGCGGCCCTTGGCCAGCGCGTCCCACTTTTTCAAAATCACTTCGTTTTCCGGGGAATTGGCGTATTCCAGATGCCTCTTTGCAATTTCCCTGAGGATCTCGCGATCTTTGGCGCTGATCTGTACCATTATGCTCGTCATCCTTTCCGGTATGTTCAAATGCATTGTTTGCAGTTGCGTACTGCTGCAGTTTGATTATAGCATGCCCGCGCCGGGCCGCACAAGCCGCGCAGGGCATTCGGGCAGGAAAATACAATATTTCGGCCGAAAACAACAATGCAGCGTCCCTTTGCCTCAGTACGACAAAAACTCGCTGAGGATCGCCCGGTTCGCACTCCAATCGGGCTTGATGCACCATACCCCGCCGAAGGTTCCGCTGTCAAACGTGCCGTCGGCCGGCAGCCGCAGCTGCTGCACATCGTTTTGCAAAAGCGCAAACACGCCCAGCGCTCCCACCTGCGGCCAGAACAGATTCGTGCGCACCACCGAAACCGCCGTTTGCACAAATTCGGCCAGAACCAGCGGATTTTTCACATTGCGCGCCTGTTTCAGCATCGCCTCCAGAACTCTGCGCTGGCGCGCCGTGCGTTCGTAATCGGAACCGATCGACCGGATCCGCGCAAAGGACAGCGCCTGCGCGCCGGTCAGATGCACGCTCTCGCCCCATTGCGTGAGCGGCGATGTGTCCACCCCGCTCTTTTCCAGCACCTTGCGCGTGGCGGAAAGGTTTTTGTTTACCTCCGCCGCCTCCGCCTCGCTCACCCGCAGGTCGACCCCGCCGAGCGAATCGATCAGCATCGGGAACGTGCGCAGCGAGATCACCGCGTATTGCTCAATATCC
This sequence comes from Clostridia bacterium, assembly GCA_017398245.1. The sequence goes on from JAFQGN010000328.1 coordinate 2,688, forward strand.
AGCCCGAACGCGCCGTTCACCGTTTCCATGGCCAGCTCCGGCCCGCCGAAGCGGTACGCCGCGTTGATCTTGTTCTCCCCGTGCCCGGGAATTTCCACCCATGTATCGCGCAAAATGGACGTGAGCCGCACCTGCCCCAGCGGGCCGATGGAGGCTACGATCATCGTGTCCGAGCGCGATGTGCCCTCGCTGTCGTAATCCACGCCCAGCAGTAAGATGTCGGTCCAGCCGCCGTCCAGAACCACCGTGCAGCCCGCCGCCGCAATGGCCCAAATGACCAAAACCGCGATAAACAGGCGCAACAGCCGCCCCAAGCAGCCCGGGCCTTCGTATCTTGAACGCCGCCTTTTCCTCGGCGCGCGCCTTTCTTCGTAGTACATAGCAAAACCTTTCTGTATGCTCCGGTTGAGAATATAATATTCGCACAGTATAATGGAGCTAATTGTACCGCGCCTTTTGCGGACGCCTTACAGCATACAACACAAAACAACGCGGCCGAGAACCTCGGACAAAATATATTCCCCGTATAAGGGATTCTTAAGGGTGCGAACCCTTAAGCAGGGGATCCAAGGGGACAGAGTCCCCTTGGCGGGGTGTCCAG
>JAFQGN010000329.1 GCA_017398245.1 Clostridia bacterium
GAGGTCGAGTTCGCCGAGGTGCTCAAGAAGGCCGCGCGCCTGCGCGAAAACTACGCCGTGACCGTACTCGCGCAGCAGTAAATGCTGGGCAAGCAGCTGGGCGCGCTGGAAGCCGCCGGCTTCTCCGCCGCCGCGTTCTACGACAACGAGGAGATCAAACAGCTGGGCCAGAAGTAAGGGATTACGTCAGGGGCGCCGCCCCTGAAACCCTGCTTAAGGGACAATGTCCCTTAAGAATCCTATAATAAGGGATATAATAAAAGAAAAGGCATGTCATCTTTGCAGATGGCATGCCTTTTATGTAGTCCAAAGACAGCAGGATGCAACTCTTCCATTGTGCAGAGCTGATCTTTGCTCCACCGGGGTTATGGATTTGGGTGATTTTTACGGAGTTCTTCGATCTTTTCAAGAACTTCGCGGCCGGAGATCGGGCGGCCGTCCATGTCGCGCATAACGGGAGTGCCTGCGGCGTCCATCTGCAGCAGCCGCTCGCGCATTCTCTGACGGACAGCTGCGATCTGGTCTTCAAGTGCCTGCGGCGTCTCGGTGAAGCAGGCGTATCCATATGCTGCGATCAGGCCGGGCAGTCCTTCGTCGGAACGGAGTTCCTGAAAGTCTACCTGGTCGCAGCCCTTTGCCATGGCGCTGCGGAATTTCTCCATCATGGGGTTCAATTCGGCTTCGGTCGCATACAGAGCACAGCCGCGGATGAGCTGCAGCCGATACCACAGGCGGCGGCTCTTCTTCTGGGCGTTGAAGAAGAAGTCCTTGAGCGGGAACTGGCGGGTCGTCTCGTTGTTCAGAAGCACCTGAAGGTGCCTGTCGCGAACCTCCACAGGGTATTTTGTGTTCATGATCATCTCGCAGAGATAATCGACGACCTCCTGTGTGAGCGGCTGCTGCGCAAGCTCGGTCAGCAGGTCGAGATACGGCTGGATGAGATCAAAGCTGCCGTTGAGGGCAAAGCTTTCTCTGAGTTTGTTATGCATACGGATCTCCTTTTTGTATCGGCTGCTATGGATTTTGCGAGACAGGGCGCTATGCTTTTTGTGATAGATATTCAAACCTCGTAAATTGAGGGTTCCAAGGCGCTGCGCCTGATTCGCAGAATCAGCCGTCAGCGGTTTTCCCGAAGGGAAAACTTTCAAACCTATATGGGCTTGAAACCTCTGGGGAATCATTCCCTTTTTGCAGGGAACAGAGATTTCAACATTTTGCGAAAAGGTCTGTATCGCATAGATTCCCTGAAAAATAGGGGATTCTTAAGGGACGATGTCCCTTAAGCAGAGGTCTGGGGACAGAGTCCCCAGCGTAACCCATGCCGCCCCATCACACGCCGAAACGGTACTCGTTTTCGGGCTTGTCGTTAGGGGTGAGGGAGAAATGGCGAATCACGAGATCGGCCACCTCGTCGGGCGAAAGGTTCGTGTTGTCGATCTTGAGATGGTTGGGGAACCAGACCTCGTCTTCGTTGGAATTGAGGCGGTATTTTTCGGCATCGCGCAGAAGATTGTTCCTGCTCCAGTTCACGTCGCGCTTGGAGGGCTTGCGCTCCATGCGGTGCGGCGTTTCGTTGCGCACAAGGCGCGTTTCGATATCGGCGCGCAGTTCAATAAGATAAAACTGGCCGCCGGTGGCTTCAAACTGCCGGGCAAGGGCAGTGAGATACTCGCGCTCGGAAGGCATGTCGAACGCGCAGACATACGTGAAGATCAGATCGACATCGTACTTCACGGCAAGATCGAACACCTGCTTGCGGAACATACCGCCGAACTCGCGCTGGGCGGGGGTATTGAAGCCGAAGATGCGATCGGAAATTTCGATCGAGTCGTGGTTCATGGTCATGTTGTATTTGAGCTTGTCGCGCAGGCTTTCGGCGACGGTCATTTTGCCCACGGCCTGCGGCCCGCACACGACGATCAGATTTGCCATATGTATTCTCCTTTGGATGATTCTTGTACAGGGCTGGAAAGGCGCTGCGGCCGCGCAATGGCGGCGGGCACGGCTTTGCCCCTCGGCGCAGATGCATATTTGCGCGCAGACAAAAGTTCGTTCTCGGTCATATCGGCCCTCCCTTCCCGCAAGGAACCGCCTGACATGGAAGAAGCAGGCGTTTTGCATAACGTGGATATGAAGAAAAACTCCTGAACCGTTTGGTTCAGGAGTTGGTGCGCCATCAGGGACTCGAACCCGGGACACCCTGATTAAGAGTCAGGTGCTCTACCAACTGAGCTAATGGCGCATATCGTTCGGAACGAGTGATAGTATATAACACGCAGGCGGAAATGTCAACGGGGTTCTGTAATTCTTAACAAAAAAAGATATCCGGCGCGCATTTTTTGCAGCGGCGCGATCGGAACAGAAAAGAGCAGGGGCAGCGCCCCTGCTCTTGCGTTTCGTCAGACCATGGTGTTTAGGAAATAGATGAGAAGAAGGTGCAGCGGGTAGAACAGATAGAACACGCTCTTGGGCATTCGGAAATGCCTGTCCAGCGGAAGGTAGATCAGCGGCAGCGCCGCCATGGCGAAGAGCTGTATGCCGAAGCTGATCCCGAAATACTCGTACCCGCGGCCCTCCAGCGCCCATGCGAGCATGTACCCGCCGACCCAAACGAACGAGGCAAGCGGGCGGTCGATCAGCGCCCAGAACAGGACCATGAGCACAATGCCCTTGAGCCCGTAGCTCGATGCGATCCAGCCGTGCGAATCGATAAACAGGATGAAAAAGGCGAGCAGGGCCGTGAGCAGATATTTTCTGTCGCGCAGCGTCCATATGACCAGCTGCCCAAGCAGCAGCGCGACCATGATATTGCACGTCTTGAACGAATAGAGGTACCATTTCACGGAATCGAGCAGCGGGTTGGCAAAGGTGAGCTCGCGCATGTAGGAATAGACGTGGTTCAGGCCGAGGGCGTAAAACGGCTGCGAAATGAGCGCGGCGATGAGCAGGCGTACGGAATACGCAGCCATGGAGCGCGTGTAGCAGCAGCCGGCGGCCAGAGTATAGCAGAAAATGGGGAAGGCGATGCGGCCGATGATGCGCATCTCGCGCACGCCGGGAAAGAGCACGGCGCCGAGATGATCGATAAACATGGCAATGATGGCCACGAGCTTGAGCAGGTCGGTCTCCCGGTTCAGGCGCACGGCGCGGCCTTTGGACATGGCGTTCAGCCTCCTTTTTGCGGGTCGGTCAACTTTTGCGCGGCGGGGACGCGTATGGCATCTTCCCGCATAGAGCGGGATATGCCGGTTCGTTCGGCACGCAGGCTTTCTTCTGATGCGGGCAAATGCGCAGGTATGCTCATCGGGCGGCATGCATTGCAGAATACGGGCGGGCCTTGCCGCGCCGTATGCATGAACATGGCAAATGCGCGGGTTCTGCCGCCATTCGCAGGGCAGTGGCGAATGCTTACTCCATATAGCCCGGCTTGGGCAGAGCGATAAAGAAACGGCGCTGCACCGAGCCGTCGGCGCAGGTGTAGGGCGTGTCCTCGATTCCGCCGCAGGAGAGGATGGTGGCGGCGGAGGCGGCATTGTCCTCATCGCAGGTGAGCAGCGCCTGCTCTACTCCGCGCTCGCCGATATTGCGCAGCGCGGCCTGCAGCTGCATGGTGCCAAAGCCCTTGCCGCGCTCGGAGGGACGCACGCTGTAGCCGATATTGCCCGCCTCGTTGCGCAGGGCCTCGTTCAGCTCGGGCCGGATGCCCACAAAGCCGATGGGCCTGCCGGAGGGCATCAGAACGGAAATATAGGTGTGCTGGGGCATCCTGTCGGGCGGCAAAGTCTCCTTGTGCGCGCCCTTTTCGATCTTTTCCAGCCACTTTTCGTAGGGCAGTCGGTTCGCGCCGGAAGAGCCGTACACGAACTCTTCACCTTTTTTTGCAAATTCTGCCAGCATTGCGCGGATCTGTGCTTCATCGGCCGGGCTGGGTTTTTTAAGAATGAGCTTTTCCCATGTGGGCACCCAGAACCGGCGGTGGGGGATGCCCAGCTCGTCCACAAAGGTGCTGTCCTCCACGCCGCCCTGCGAAAGGATGGTTGCGGCGGAGGCCTTGTTGGTATCAGCGCAGGTGAGCAGCGCCTGCTCCACCCCGCGCTCGCGCAGCCATGCAAGGGCAATGCCCAGCTGCGCATGGCCGAGCTCCTGATGGCGCACAGTGGGGCGGATGCAGTAGCCGATGTTGCCGCCGATGCGCAGCAGCGTATCGTTCAGCTCGGGCCGAAGAGCCACATAGCCGATCAGCCTCTCTTCCGGCAGGAGCACGCCGAAGCGCACGAACTGCGGCACGTTCTCCGGCGGAGCCGCATGGGCGTAGCGGTCCATCTTGATCAGCCATTTTTCGTAGGAGCTGTCGCCCGCGCCGCCGCTGCCGTAGAGCATGTGCTCTCCGTGGGCGTGGAATTCGGCGATCATCTCTTCCGCCGCAGCCTTGCGGGCCAGAGTAGGCGCGCGCAGGGCCACGCGCTCGCCGGTGGAGATCCAGAAGCGGCGATAGCACACGTTTTCCATAGAATAAAAGCTGACGTCTTCCACGCCGCCCTGCGAAAGGATGGTCGCGGCGGAAGCCTGATTGTCTTCCGTGCAGGTGACGAGCACCCTTTTCAGGCCCTTTTCCCGGCATTTTTCCACCGCAAGACCCAGCTGCACCGAACCAAAGCCCTTGCCCCGCTCGTCGGGGCGGATGGAATAGCCGATATTGCCGGAAAAGCGCATCAGCGGCGGCGTGAGCTGCCAGCGGATGGAAACGACGCCGTAAATGCGCGCGGATTCGTCGTTTTTCAGGAAAAAGCAGGAGGAGGGCACGTGTCCCCGGGGCAGGTCTTCGCCCTTTTCATAGCGGTCGATATGGGCCAGCCATTCGCCAAAGGGCTTTTCGCCCAGGCCGGAGCCGCCCTGCACGGGCAAGCGGCCTGCGGCGGCGTATTCCTGAACGAATGCCGCTGCATCCTGCTCGTCGAGCGCGGTCGGTCGGACCAAATTCCACTGTGCCATATCGCAATCCCTCGCTGTTTCTGGTATACTGTATTTGTGCGTTTATGTCGGTATTTTTGATATTGGCTTAGTATAGCAGAAAAAGAGGTGTTTGTGTTTGAATAAACCAAAAACTTACTTAAGGGTGCTGGGTTCCTCCAACTGGTGCCCCACGCCGGGCTGCGACAGCTCTTCCTACACCGTTTGCGATAAGATCATGGTGGATACCGGCTGGTACGCCGTACCGAACATGCTCAACAACGGGCTGGAGCCGCTTTCCATGCCGCTTGTCCTCTTTACCCACATGCATGCCGACCATGCCATGGGCCTTCCGCAGCTGCTTCTGTATTGGCGCGTGCACAACAAGGGCGATATCCGCCCGCTCACGCTGGCCGGCCCGAAGGAGATGCTGCGCTCCACCTACGAAAAGGCGTATGATTATGCCTTCCGCGATGCGCCGGACGCCGCGCCGGATTTTGGCGAGCCGCAGCTGATGGAGCTTTCGGGCGGAGATACCTTCGAATACGAGGGCCTGAAGATCGAGACTCTCGCCTCCGATCATGCGGTGGCGGGGCTTGTGTACCGCATTACCGATATCGAGACCGGGCATGTTTTGTGCATTACGGGCGATACCGCCTACCGACCGGAGTTTGGCCCCTTCTTTCGCGATTGCGATCTGCTCTTGCACGAGGCGTCCTTCGGTCGAGGCCCAATCGACCCGGCTTCCAACGAAAAGTGCCGCCATTCGAGCGCCTATGAAGCCGTGCAGGTGGCCAGGGAAGCCGGCGCGAAGCA
>JAFQGN010000330.1 GCA_017398245.1 Clostridia bacterium
AAAAGGGGTTCCCGCACCCTCCCGAAAAGAAATCATTTGGGACGATGGCATAACAGCATATCGATCAAGCCCCTTGGATGGACAGTAAAGATCCTTCCGAGGGGTTTTTGTAAACAGAAGGAGCCGCCTTTCTTTTTCCGAAGAAAGGCGGCTCCTCTATGAATTCTTACTCTTCTTCCTTGGGCTGCTCGCTCTGTGCGGGCTCTTCCGCCTGCGGCCAGGTGATCTCGACCCCGTCTTCCGCTTCGACGACCGGCTCGGCACTCGGCTCTTCCTGCGCCGGTTCTGCGGCGACAACGGGCGGCTGTTCCTCTTCGAACTTCGCGCCGCATGCGCCGCAATAGCGGGAGGTATTGGGCGAAACTTCGCCGCAATTCTTACAGCGGCGGACCTGGCGGATCACATCGATCTGCTTTTGCAGCTGAGCGATCTCCTCATCCAGCTTTTCCACCTGCGCGCAGAGCTGATCGAGCTCGTCGCTTTCCTGGCTGCGGCCCGCGCGGATCGCGAAAAAGGCCTTGCCGATCTCGCCATAGAGGCGCTCCGCCTCCGTCTTTTTAATGGCGATCTGTCCGTTCAGTTTCGTGGTTTCCGCAACTTCCTTTGCGCGCGCGCCGAAATTGCGCGCGGTCTCTCCGGCCTTTTTGCCGAATTCATCCCAAAGCGCCATATTTTCACTCTCCTTTATATCAGCCGATGCCTCAGCCAGTTGTTCTATGCATAGCATACCCCAAATCCGGAAAAAATGCAACAAGAGCCGTTTTTTGCGCGTAAATGCGCAAAGCGGCCGGAATGCAAAAAGCGAGGAGGGGCCCGCATGCCTACGATCTTCCTGCGCGCCGTAATACTCTATGTTCTGATGATCGCCGCAATTCGCGCGCTGGGCAAAAGGCAGCTGAGCCAGTTCCAGCCGTATGAATTTGTAATGACCGTAGTGATCGCCGATCTGGTCTCCGCGCCGATTTCAAACGTTTCCACGCCGCTTTTGTACGGGCTTTTGCCCATTGCCGCGCTGATTGTGCTGCACACGATTCTGACTATGGTCTGCCTGCGTTCGGACCGGGCGCGCTCGGTGATCTCCGGGCGGCCGTCCATCGTGATGAACCACGGCAAGATCGACATACAGGAGCTGGAGCACCTGGGCATGAGCATTTCCGACCTGCTTGAGGGGATCCGCTCCTGCGGGATCCTGCACCCGGAGGATGTGGAAGCGGTGATCGTGGAATCGAACGGAACGGTGAACGCGTTTGCGAAAAAGGCTGCTGCGCCGGCAGAGGCGCGCGACGCGGGGATCGCCGTTGTCGAAAGCGGGCTGCCGCTTTTGCTGATCTCCGCCGGGGCTGTGCAGCAACGAAATCTTGCCAAAACCGGCCGCAGCGAAGAATGGCTCAGCGCATTGCTGGCCGAAAACGCGCTTTCCGTGCCGGGCATTCTGTACGCTTCCCTGAACACGGACGGCGTATTGCACTTGCAGGAAATTTCGGGCGGCGTGCGCTCTGTGCAGGCCATGGAGCCCGAGCAGGCCAACTGGTGAACCGGGGAGGTTAACCGATGAAACAGATGATCGTTTTTTCCATTGTACTTTTGCTGGTCACGGCGCTGATCTGCTGCGGGAGCACACTTTTGATCCACAGGGTGCTCGACCGCATGGAGGATATCCACGAGCAGGCGCTGTCCTGTACCGATATAGACGACGCCGAGGGCGCTTTGGTTGCACTGACGCAGTTGGCGCAGCTTTGGAGTGAGGCGGATTACTGGATGGAAATGCTGACCGACCACGCGGATATCCACAATGTGCGCGAGCAGATCGTTTCGGCAAAAGCGCTGCTGGAGCACGACGATATCGCGCAATATCACCAAAGCATGGCGCTTGTGCGCGAGGGGCTCGATCATATCCGGCGCAGCGAGTCCCTCAGCCTGAGCAACCTCTTTTGACGCACGCGGGGATCCGATTTTTGCGAGAACCCTTTTCTTTTGAAAAAGAAAAGGGTTCTCGCGCTCTCCTAAAAGAAATCTATTTGGGAAATACATGAGATCTGCCAGAATCTGTCCTGCAACAAACGCCTGCTCCATTGCCCCAACAGGTTTCTTTTTCGCGGGGGTCCGGGGAGAACTTTGTCTTTTCCCCAAGAAAAAGGTCTCCCCGGAATATCACTCTCTTCCCGTGAAGTGCAGTTTCGTAAGCATGGCGGCGCACTCTTCGGCAAGGCAGCCGCCCTCGGCGGGGCAGAACCAATCGAGCGCAGGGTCTTCGGTAATGCGGTAAAGGATGCCGCAGCAGCCGCGCTGGGCGTCCGCCGCGCCGTAGACGAGCCGGCCGAGCCTTGCTGCGACGATGGCTCCGGAGCACATGGCGCAAGGCTCGAGCGTGACATAGAGCGTAACGGCGGAAAGCCTGCGCGTGCCGAGCGCCTCTGCCGCGCGGCGCAGGGCCAACACCTCGGCATGGGCAGTCGGATCAAACGAGATCTCGCGCTCGTTATGCGCGCGGGCGACGATGCGCCCGTCGCACACGGCCACCGCGCCAACGGGCACCTCGCCAAGGGCGAGCGCCTTTTCGGCTTCGATCAGGGCCTCGCGCATAAAATCACGGTCAAAATCGGCGATCATTTGGAAAAAACCTCCTATCCGAAGGCGTGTAAATGTGCTATACTGTCATCAATGGGTCGGTACGACCCAAATGGTACACGAAACCGCCCCAAATAGCAAGCACAAGAAACAAACAGGAGGCTGACCATTATGGATTCCAAGATTCGTATCGGTATCATCGGCACCGGCGGCATCGCCCACAGCCACATGCGCTCCTATCTGGAAATGGACGACGTGGAGATCATCGGCGCGAGCGATATCGTGCCGGGCAAGGCGCGCGCCTTCCTGGACGAGTTCGGCCTGAACAACGTGCCGGATTTCACCGATAACGACCAGCTGCTCGCCCTCAAGCCCGACGGCGTTTCCGTTTGCACCTATAACACCACGCACGACGTGTGCGCCATCGCCGCGATGAAGGCCGGCGTGAACGTTCTGTGCGAAAAGCCGATGTCCGTCACGCTCGATCAGGCCGTTGCCATGGCCCGCACGCAGAAGGAGACCGGTAAGATCCTCACCATCGGCTTCCAGCCCCGCTACGGCGCGAATATGCACATGATCAAGGACCTCATCCAGGGCGGCGAGCTGGGCGACGTCTACTACATCCAGACCGGCGGCGGCCGCCGCAGGGGCATCCCGGGCAGCACGTTCGTGCACAAGAAGTATGCGGGCGTGGGCTGTCTGGCCGATATCGGCTGCTATGGCCTGGATATGG